>JAFAWJ010001072.1 GCA_019242065.1 Chloroflexota bacterium | reverse complement strand
ACAAAGGCGTCGACGGCCTCGCGGCCCGCCGGAACAGCCGGTGCATGCGACGCGCCGTCGACGTGTTGGCTCACGCTCGGGAAGCGTACGCCAGCTTACACGGCAGGTTCGAGGGTTCGACGCATCTCCTCGTACTGCTCGCGGCTGATTTCACCCGCGGCATAGCGGCGGCGGAGGATCTCTTCCGGCGTCTGATCGAGCGGATGTTGCTGAGAGAAGCCGTCGAAATATCCGCGCCGGTACCCGCGACCGCCGCGGAACAAGCGCATGACCAGGTAAAAGATCAGACCGAAGAACAATAGCCGCACCAGCAGGCCGATACCCCAGACGCCGAACAGCCACGGTCCGACGAACGGACGGAAGCCGAAGGGCCCAAACGGAGCAACGAGACCACGGCCAAAGAGCATGCCGCCACCCAGCGACGAGGTGACCAGCAGCAGGATGACGACGAGGCCAAGACCGATCCACAGCACGCGAGACGTTGAACGTTCCATTTTTCGTGTGTGCCTTTCCTCTTGTCTGGTTCGACGCGGCAGGCTGCTCGGGTGTTGCACGTGGTTTCGAGGCCCACAACAATCGGAACCGAGAGGACGAGAGGGATGGCAAACGTGGTTTTGATAACAGGCGCCAGTCGAGGGATCGGCGCGGCAATTGCGCAGCGCTTCGCCGACGGTGGGTTCGCGGTGGCCATTACCGCGCGCACCGAACACGAGGGCGACCATCGCCTCGAAGGCAGCCTGGAGACGACTGCCAGTCGCATTCGCGGCACGGGCGCAAAAGTCCTGCCAATCACCGCGGACCTGGCCAGACAGGCCGACCGCGCGCGGATCATCGAGACCGTCGAGCGCGAGCTGGGGCCCATCGACGTGCTGGTCAACAACGCGGCCGTCACCTACTTCGAGCCGGTCCTGGACTTTCCCGAGCGGCACTACCAGGTCATGTTCGACGTACAGGTCCGCGCCACGTTCGAGCTGGCGCAGCGCGTGCTGCCGGGCATGCGCGAGCGACGTCGCGGGTGGATTTTGAACATCTCGTCGCGCGCCGCGATCCATCCGTCGGGGCCGCCGTACACCAGCCGCGGCGGCTCGACCGTGTACGGGATGTGCAAGGCGGCCATCGAGCGCTTTTCGTCGGGCCTGGCCTCCGAGGTCTATGCCGACGGCATCGCCGTCAACGCTTTGTCACCCTCTGGCCTGGTGCCGACACCGGGCACGGTCTTCCATCACCTGACGGATGGCGTCGCCGCGGACCGGCTCGAGGCGCCCGAGGTGATGGCCGAGGCGGCCTATGCGCTGTGCACCGGCGATCCAGCGCGCGTGACGGGCAAGGTGACGTACGCCAAGCCCATCCTGGAGGAGCTGGGCGTGCCGGTGCCAACTGTGGCTGCGAAGGTCTGAAAAGGGGTTAGCGGGCGGTCCAGCCGCCGTCGACCACCAGCGTGTGGCCGTTCATATAGTCTGAATCGGACGAGGCCAGGTACACGGCGGCGCCGGCCACGTCCTCGGCGCTGCCGCGCGTACCCAGCGGCACGACCTGCGCCAGCCGCTCGGGGGACAGGGCGCCGACACCCGCGGTGCTCATCTCGGGCGCGGTTTCACCCAGGATCTCCATCGAGTTCTGCCGCAGACTGGTGGCGATCGAGCCCGGGCAGATCGCGTTGACCCGAATGCCCAGCGGGCCGTACTCGCACGCGAGCTGTCGCGTCAGACCCACGATCGCATGCTTCGACATCGTGTAGGTGCAGCCGCCGCCCATCGCCACCAGACCGGCCACCGACGCCATGTTGATGATCTTGCCGCGGCCGGCGGGCACCATCTCGGCCAGTGCGCGCTTGCAGCCGAAGAACACGCCGCGCACGTTGATGGCCATGACCTGGTCGAACAACTCGAGCGACGTATCCAGGCACGTCGCGTAGCCGTCGAGCACGCCGGCGTTGTTGACGATGACGTCCAATCGACCCAGCTGCTGCACGGTCTCTGACACCAGCCGATCGACGGCTTCCCACTCGCGCACGTCGGTCGGCACGAAGATGGCGCGACCACCGGCGCGCACGATGGCCGCCTCGGCGGCCTCGCCGCGCGGCTCGGAAAACTCACCAATCGCGACGGCCGCGCCGTCACGTGCGTAGGCGGTCGCAATCGCCAGGCCGTTGCCGGAGCCGGCGCCGGTCACCACGGCGACTCGCCCATCAAGGCGACCCATGGCGCGATGTTAGGCGTCCAGTAGCCTGAAGGTTCAATGGCTGATTCGCTCGAACGCATCACCGCCGAGGTCGTCGACTGTCGCAAATGTCCGCGGCTGGTGAACTGGCGGGAGCAGGTCGGGCGTGAAAAACGCGCCGCCTATCGCGACGACGAGTACTGGTCACGTCCGGTGCCTGCCTTCGGCGATCCCCAGGCGCGGCTCTTGCTGGTCGGCCTGGCGCCGGCGGCACACGGCGGCAATCGCACCGGACGCATGTTCACCGGCGATCGGTCGGGCGACTGGTTGTTCGGGGCACTCCACCGTGCCGGATTCGCCAACCAGCCGACCAGCATGCGCCGAGACGACGGGCTGCGGCTCGTCGGCGCCTATATCTCGGCCTGCGTGCACTGTGCCCCACCCGCCAACAAGCCGACGCTCGAGGAGCGCGATACGTGCCTGCCCTACCTGCAGCGTGAGCTCGCTCTGCTGACGAACGTCACAGTCATCGTGTGTCTCGGCAAATTCGCGTATGACGGCCTGGCAGCGCTGTTGAAGCTCAGGCGCAGACCAGCGTTCGGGCATGGCGTCGAAGCGCCGCTGCCCGATGGCCGCACGATTGTGTGCTCGTTCCATCCGTCGCAGCAGAACACGTTCACCGGCCGGCTGACGCTGCCGATGTTCGACGCGATCTTCCAGCGCGCGCGCCAGCTGACATGAAAAATCGCGAGGTGGCCAACGCGCTGCGCGAGCTGGCCGACAGCATGGAGCTGCTGGGCGAAGATCGCTATCGGGTGGCCAACTATCGCGACGCGGCAACGCGCGTCGAGCACCACTACGAGCCCATCGAGATCATGGCCGCCGAACGGCGCGTCGAGAAATTGCACGGGATTGGCAAGTCCATCGGCGCCAAGATCGTCGAGTACCTGAGCACCGGCACCCTCGCGGCAATTGAGGAGCGTCGTCCCCGCGTCCCAGAGGCCGCACTGCGCCTGATGCAAATACCGGGCATCGGCCCCAAACGCGCCATGCAATTCGCCCGCGATCTCAACGTCCAGACGGTCGACGATCTGCAGGCCGCGCTCGACAGTGGCCAGATTGCCTCGCTGCCGCGCCTCGGCGACAAAATCGCGGACGCGCTGCGCCAGGAGCTCCAGCGCCTGGAGGCGCGCTCGCAGCGGCTGCCGCTGGCCATCGCGCTGCCGGCCGCCGAAGAAGTCATGCGCCAGCTCCAGGCGTCGTGTGCGGCGATCGAGTCGATCGCGCCGGCCGGCAGCATCCGTCGCTGGAAAGAGACGACTGGCGACATCGACATCCTGGTCGCCTCCACCCAGCCCCAGGCGGTTATCAGCGCCTTCACCTCGCTGGTGGTGGTCAAGCAAGTCCTCGGCGCGGGCGACACGCGCGCGTCGATCGTCACGGTCGCCGACGTCCAGATCGACCTGCGCGTGGTGGCGCCCGACGCGATTGGCGCGGCACTCCAGTACTTCACAGGCTCGAAGGAGCACAACGTCAAGCTGCGCGCGCTCGCGGTGCGCAAGGGCCTCAAGATCAACGAGTACGGTGTCTTCCCGGTGGATGACGATGCGCGCAATCTCGGCAGTCGCACCGAGGCGGACGTCTACGCCGCGGTCGGTCTGCCGTGGATCCCGCCAGAGCTGCGCGAGGGCGCGGGTGAGATCGAGCTGGCGCGGGCGGAGCGTCTGCCGCGGCTGGTGGAGCTTTCAGACGTTCGGGGCGACCTGCACCTGCATACGCGCCTGACCGACGGCTCGAGCACGATCGCCGAGATGGTCGCGGCTGGATTCGCCCGCGGGTATGAATATCTGGCGATTACCGACCACAGTCAGGCGCTGGGCATTACCGGTGGTTTGACCGAGGACGAGCTGCGCGCCGAGCACACGCAGATTCGGGCGCTGCAGCCCGAGTATCCCTCGATGCGGCTGCTGTGCGGCGTCGAGGTCGACATTCACATCGACGAGCGGCTGGACTGCAGCGACGTGTTCCTCGAGTCGTGCGACGTGGTGGTCGCCTCGATTCACTCGGCGCTCCAGAAGCCGCGCGAGGTGCAGACGGCGCGGCTGATCGCGGCCATCGAGAACCCTCATGTGGACGCGATCGCGCATCCGACTGGTCGACTGTTGGGCAAGCGGCCTGGGTATGAGATTGATCTGAGCGCGGTGCTGGATGCGCTGGCACGCACGGGGACGGCGATCGAGGTGAGCGGGCAGCCGCAGCGACTCGATCTCGACGCCGACGGTATTCGTGCGGCCATCGATCGGGGGGTGCTGCTGCTGCTGAATACGGACTCGCACGCCGCGGACCAGGTTGGCGGGCTGATGCGCTACGCGGTGGGCACCGCGCGGCGCGGCGGCGCCACGGCCGAGCACATCGTCAACACCCGCCACATTGATGCTTTGCTGCGCTGGCTACACAGACCACAAGTATGAACACCTACCGAAAGTGACTAGCCCCGTCTCTACCTGGCCGGAGGATGGCGGCGCGTGAGCGGCTCCGTAGAGTTGAGGCATGTCTGAGCTCGCTTCTCTTTCCAACCAGCTCGCCGACGCCGTGCAGTCGGCGGGCGCCTGGACCGTCCGCGTCCAGGCCCGCCGCGGACCCGCCGCCTCGGGCATCGTCCTGGCGCCCGATCTCGTCCTGACCGCCGACCACGTCGTCGACCCGTCACGCGAAGACAGCATTCGCCTCGGCCTGCCGGATGGCTCCGACGTCGGCGCCTCCGTGGTCGGCCGCGACCCGGCCACCGACATTGCTATCCTGCGCCCGGCCTCCGGTTCGCTGACCCCCGCCACCGCGGCGACCGACGAGCCGCGCACCGGCGCCCTGGCCCTGGTCGTCGGACGACCCGGCAGCCAGCCGCACGCCAGCCTCGGCCTGATCACCGGCACCGCCGGACCGACCCGCACGCGACGTGGCGGCATGCTCGAACGCTTCATCATGGTCGACGCGGTGCTGTACCCGGGCTTTTCGGGCGGTCCGCTCGTCGACGCCGACGGCAACGTGCTCGGCATGATCACCAGCGGCCTCGGGTTCGGTGGTCCCGCCGTGGCCCTGCCCTGGTCGCTCGTGACCCAGGTCGCCGAGACGCTCAAGACGCACGGCAAGGTCGCCCGCGGGTATCTCGGCATCGGCAGCCAGCCGGTCACACTGTCGCCCCAGGCCAAAGAGCTGGCCGGCGGCCAGGAACGCGGTCTGCTGGTGATTCAGGTTGCCGAGGGCGGGCCGGCCGCGACGGCCGGCGTGCTGCAGGGCGATATTCTCGTCAAACTGGATGGAAGTGTGATCGGCAACGCCGACGACCTGCAGGGACTGCTCAGTCCGAATCGCGTAGGAACCAGCGTGACCGCCTCGGTGGTGCGCGGTGGCGAGCTGCGCGACGTGAGCCTGACCGTCGGCTCCCGCGACTGATTGGAAGTGGAGCGCACGCTGTGGCTGTGGTGACCGTCGTGGCCGGGCTACCGAGCGTGCGCCTCGGTCTGGCCGAGATGCTCGCGAGTCATGGCCACAGCGTGGTCCCCGAGGACGATCCCACTGACGGCGCGGCAGTCTGGGTCCTCGACTCGCCGAGCGTGCCGGCCCTGGATGCGCTGATGGCCCAGCGCTACTCGGATTCACCCCGGTCGGCGGTGGTGCTGTCCGACGAACCTGGCATGGCCAACCAGCTGGCGCGCGCCGGGCTACGCGGCTGGGCGTGCCTGGCGCGCGACGCCGACGCGGATCAGCTCGACCTGGCGGTCCGCTCGGCCGAGGCCGGCCTGGTCCTGCTCGACCTGCCGCTGGCCGCGACGTCGCTGGCGCTCCCGGCGCTGGCGGCTGGCACGGCCGAGAGCAGCGAACCACTGACCGCGCGCGAGCTGCAGGTGCTGCAACTGGTGGCCCAGGGACTACCGAACAAAGGCATCGCGCGGCGGCTGGGCATCAGCGAAAACACGGCCAAGTTCCATGTGGCCTCGCTGTGCGGCAAGTTGGGCGCTTCGAGCCGCACCGAAGCTGTGACGCTGGCGGCGCGGCGCGGCCTTATTCTGCTCTGAACTGTTTAGCCGTTCAGGCGACGCGGGCCGCGACCTTCAGCCTGTCTTCGTACGCGGGCGCCGGCTCCGTCGTCGGCCGACCGATTGGCTGATAGAAGAAGCCCTTGTTCACCATTTCGCTCGGGTCGTACAGGTTGCGACCGTCCACCAGCAGCGGGTAGCGCATCGACTGCCGCACCCGCTCCAGGTCCAGCCGGCGGAACTCGCTCCAGGGCGTCAGCAGGATGACGGCATCCGCGTCGTCGGCCACAGCGTACGCGTCGCTGCACAGCTCGACACCAGGCAGTATCGAGCGCGCTGCTTCGTTGGCCGCCGGGTCAAACGCCTTGACCCGCGCCCCCTCTGATTGCAGCAGGTGGATGATCTCGATGGCTGGCGACTCGCGCAGGTCGTCCGTATTGGGCTTGAAAGCCAGGCCCAAGACACCGATGGTCCGATCTTCGACCGAGCCCAGCGTGCCGCGCACTTTTTGCAGCACCAGCCGCCGCATGTCGCGGTTGATCTCCATCACCGCGCGCAGCAGCTGCGGGTGCGCGCCAGCCATGCTCGCCATGTGTGCCAGGGCTTTGACGTCTTTGGGGAAGCACGAGCCGCCGTAGCCGACGCCCGCGTCCAGGAACTCGGGGCTGATGCGCCGGTCCAGGCCCATGCCGCGCGAGACCTCTTTGACGTCGGCGCCAAGGCGTTCGCAGATACTGGCGATCTCGTTGATGAAGCTGATCTTGGTCGCCAGGAACGCGTTGGAGGCATATTTGATCATCTCGGCGGTACGGATATCGGTCTCGATGATCGTCGGCTCCGGTTCCAGGTCGCGATACAGGCTCGCGACGCGATCGATGGCCTCTGGATCAGTGCCGCCCAGCACGACGCGATCGGGGTGACGGAAGTCGTCCACGGCCGAGCCTTCGCGCAGGAACTCGGGATTGCTCACCACGCGGAAGCGGGCGCCCGAGCCATTGCTGGCGCGCTCGAGGGTGGGCAGCATCCAGTCGCCCGTGCCGATCGGCATGGTGCTCTTGTTCACGACTATCAGGCTGTGTTCGGAAGGCGTGTGCTCGCCCAGGCTGTGGGCCGCGGCCTTGACCTGGCTCATGTCCGCCTCGCCCTCGATACCCGACGGCGTACCAACGCACACGAACGCGAACTGCGCCTTGCTCAAGCCCTCGACGTAGTCGAGCGTGAAGCGCAAGCGACCGGCCTTGATGTTCTGTGCGACGACTTCCTCGAGGCCCGGCTCATAGATTGGGAGCTGGGCACGCCCGAGCCGCTCCACTTTGCCAGGATCGATGTCGATGCCCACAACCTGGTTGCCCAGCTCAGCAAAGCAGGCGGCGGTCACGAGCCCGACGTAGTTGGTGCCGATAACGGCGATAGTGGCCATTGGTCTGGAGTGTAAGAGTTCCTTCCGGCGAAGTTGGGGGCTTCCCCGGTTGCTTAACGGTTGCGGGGGCCGGTCGTGTTTCAGGCGGCGTGCAGAGCTGCCTGTACGCGCGCGACGCCTTCCTGGAGCTGGTCCATGCTCAAGGCGTACGAGAAGCGCACGAACCCGGGCATGCCAAAGGCTTCGCCGGGTACCGTCGCGACCAGCGCGTCATCCAACAGATACGCGCACAGCTCCGCCGACGACGTCACCACGCGCCCTTTGGGGCCCAGCGGTCGGCCGAACAGCCCGCGCACGTCCGGAAAAACGTAAAACGCGCCGTCGGGCTGGGCGCATTCCATGCCGTCGACGGCGGAGAGGCCCGCCACGATGGCGTCGCGGCGCTGCCGAAAGACGGCCACCATCTCGTCGACAGCGGCTTCGACCGCGGGCTGACCTTGCAGCGCGAACGTCGCGGCGCGCTGCGTGACCGACGACGGGTGGCTGGTCAGATGGCTCTGGATGGCGGACGCCACCTCCATCAGCTCTGGTGGTCCGACCAGCCAGCCCAGGCGCCAGCCGGTCATGGCGTACGCCTTCGAGACGCCGTCCACGATGAAGCTTCGATCGGCCATGCCTGGCGCCGCGCGCAGCCAGCGGCCGATCGGCACGTAGCTGATGCGCGCGTAGATCTCGTCGACGACAACGGCCACGTCACGGTCGGCGAGCACCTCGGCGAGCGCCGCCAGCTCGGCGTCGCTGTAGACCGCGCCGGTCGGATTACTGGGCGTGCACAGTACCAGGGCGCGCGTGCGCGGGGTGAGGTGGGCGCGCAGGTCTTCGGGACTGAGTTTCCAGGACGGCGACGGCGTCGAGATAGCGACCGGGCGTGCGCCGGCCATCTTGGCCTGCTCCGCGTAGCTGACCCAGTACGGCGCCGGCAGCAGCACCTCGTCGCCCGGATCACACACGAGCTGCATGGCGATGAACAACGCCTCTTTGGCCCCGCTGGTGGCGATCACCTGGTTCCACGTGAACGGCACGCCGGTGGTCTCGGCGGTATGCTCGGCGACGAGTTTTCTCAGCGCCGGATCGCCGCTGACCGTGGTGTAGTGCGTCGCGTCCTCGGCCAGGGCTAGGTTGGCGGCCTCTTTGACGGGCTCAGGCGTCGGAAAGTCGGGCTCGCCGACGCCGAACGAGATGATGGGTTGACCGGCGGCTTTGAGTGCCTTGGCGCGGGCATCGAGTGCCATCGACGCGGAGGCTTCGATCTGGCGGGCACGCGAGCTCGCGCCCAATCCACTGCGAGTGTCGGTACTCATCAGGCGACGTCGAGGACGACGAGACGTTCGGGACCGTTGGGCGTCTCGGCGGTGACCTCTTCGTCCTTCTTCCTGCCGACCAGCGCGCGACCGATGGGCGACTCCTCCGAGATTCGACCGCGGCGCGGATCGGCCTCGGCGGGCGAGACCAGCAGGTACGACGCCTCCTCACCGTCCTCGTGGCGCAGCTTGACTCGGGCGCCGAGACGGATGATGCCGTCCCGTGAGGAGTTCTCCTCGATTGGCTCGGCGGCCGCAAGCAGTGCGCGCAGCTCGCCGATGCGGCCTTCGAGCAGGGCGAGCGCGTCCATCGCGTCCCGCAGGTCAAGGTTTTCTGCCGGATCATTGCCACCCGCGCGGGCGTCGCCCAGTCGGGATGAAACCGTCGGCAGCTCAGCTTCGAGTCGGGCAAGCTCCTGTTCAAGCTCGCGCCGACCTTCTGGAGTCAGTCGCACCGTCAGTCGTGCCACGGGGCTGGAATGCTACTCCCTCGACGCGCTTCTTGCCAGATTCGGCACGCAACATGCCTATTGCGTTCGACGTGCTGGAGCCGAATGCACCGATCGTGGCGATGGACCACGTCACCCGTCGCTACGGCGACCTGGCC
>JAFAWJ010000958.1 GCA_019242065.1 Chloroflexota bacterium | reverse complement strand
TGTTGCCGAGCGTGCCGGCCGGATGGGGCTCACCGGTTCGCGCAGGTCGGAGCGTCGTGGCTGGCGTATCGGTTCGCACGCGGGCGTCACAGTGCGCTTCCTGCGGCGCGGTGGCGGTGGAGCACACGTTGACGTCGATGTGCTCCTGGCCGTCACGCATCTCGTGATGCTCCTGAAAACCGGGTCCGGTGCGCAGTATCGGTGGCGTACTCTGGGCCACCTGCCCAGGCGAGTCAGCGCTCGCCACGGTCGGACCCGCACTGCCCACGATTAGCCCCATACCTACGACGAGGGCTGTGACGGACCTGACAAATCCAAATCTTCGCATCCCGAATGTGGCCTCCCGGCTTCCCCCAGGTGCCTCTCAGCCGCAGCCTGCGCGGCCCTGGTCTGTTTCCGTGCGAGCGAGTGGTTGCAAACCGGTTGAGATGCCTCGGTTCGGCTCTTATGCGATTCAAACGGTTGAATGGCTACACTCGTGGCTGGAGCGTTTGACAGCCACGTGCCGACCTATACCTATACTTGTACCGCCTGCAATCACACGGTTGACAAGCGGCAAAGCTTTTCCGATCCGCCACTGACCACGTGCGAGGAGTGCGGCGGTCCTGTCCGCAAGGTCATTTACCCGGTCGGCATCGTGTTCAAGGGCAGCGGCTGGTACGTCACCGACTCACGCTCATCGTCCTCGTCGGCCAACGGCTCATCGTCGTCATCTTCGTCGTCGTCGGACGGCGGCGCCTCGAAGGATTCGGGCGCGAAGGAGACGAGCAAGGACACCAGCTCGAGCTCCAGCACAGATGCGAGCTCGAGCTCCAAGTCGTCATCGACGCCGACGTCGAGTTCGTCCCCGGCCGGCTCGTCAAAGACAGACTGACGGCTCGGCGTCAACGAGCGACCAAGCTCGGCTCGTCAACGACCGACGAGCGGCTCAGGCAACAGGGGCACGCCGAAGTCGTCGTCGCGACCCAGCTGCGAGGCGCGGGTGAGTGCCTGCGTGCCAAACCGCTCGCGGACCTGATCCACGACCAGGTCCACCGCGCGCGGCGGGCGCCGCTCGAATGGCAGCGGCAGCTGCACCGCGTCGTCGTTTTCGAGGTTGCTGACCGTGATGCCGACCATGGTCAGCCCTTGGCGCTGGATGAGCGGCATGGCGGTTACCACCAGACTACGGATGGCGCGCAGGATGGTCTGCGTCTCGGCCGTGGCCATGACTAGCGTCTGTGAGCGGGTCGCCCGCGAGTAGTCGCCGAAGCGCATCCGCAGCACGACCGTACGTCCGACGCGGCGCGCGGCGCGGACCCGGCGGGTCACGCGGTCGACCAGTCCAACGATGGTGGCATCCAGCTCCTCGGGGTCGGACGGGAGTCGATGGAGCCCGGTGGCGTGCTGCGACCCGATCGAGTGTCGGCGCCGCCCGACGTGCACCGGCCGCGGATCCTGGTTGTGGGCCAGCGCGTGCAGGTGGCGGCCAGCGGCGCGGCCCAGGATCGACACGAGGCCCTCTTCGTCCAGCGCGGCAAGCTGACCGACGCGCGTAATGCCGCGCTGGTGGAGCTTGCGGGCCGTGACCGGCCCAACACCCCACAGATGCTCGACTTCCAGGGCGTGCAGGAAGACCAATTCGTCGTCCGGTGGCACGACGAGCAGACCATCGGGTTTGGCGACACCGCTGGCCACCTTGGCCAGGTGCTTGGTGCGCGCCACGCCGACGGTGATCGGTAGCCCGACCTGCTCGCGGACGTCCAGGCGCAGCTTGACGGCGATCTCGGTTGGAGTGCCGGAGAGTCGTTCGAGGCCATGCACGTCGAGGAAGGCTTCGTCGATCGACAGTCCCTCGACCAGCGGGGTGGTGTGCTCGAAAATCTCGAAGACCGACTTGCTGGCGTCCGAGTAGGCGGCAAAGCGAGGGCGGACGACGATGGCGTCGGGACACAGCCACATGGCTTTGCTCACGCCCATGGGTGTGTAGACGCCGAAGGCGCGCGCCTCGTAGCTGGCCGACAGCACGACGCCAGCGCCGACAATGACGGGGCGTCCGCGCAGGTGCGGGTCGTCGCGCTGCTCGACGGAGGCGTAGAACGCGTCGAGGTCCGCGTGCAGAATCGTCGGCTGGGCGGCCATGAGAGATGTCCCTCTAGAACGTATGTTCCAGCTTTTCTGTGGCTGGGTCAAGCCGGCCCGCGTACCTGGACTGTCTGAATGCGGCTTGCCGCCAGGACCCTATCCTCTGCGGGATATGCGTGCCGTTTTGCAGCGGGTTAGCGAAGCGCGTGTCACGGTCGCCGGTGAGACCGTGGGCGAGATTGGCCGCGGCTGGCTGGTGCTCTTGGGCGTGGGGCACGCCGACACTCGCGAGATCGCCTCCGCCCTGGCCGACAAGGCCGCCGGGTTGCGCTGCTTCGAAGACGCCGACGGCAAGACCAACCTCGCGGCGGCCGACGTCGGCGCCGAGTGGCTGGTGGTGAGTCAGTTCACGTTGCTGGCCGACACGAGCCGCGGCCGGCGGCCAGGCTTCACCAACGCGGCGGCGCCCGACGTCGCGGCGGGGCTGGTCGACGACTTCGCCGCGCGGCTGGCGGCTCTGGGTTTCCAAGTCGCGCACGGCCGCTTCGGGGCGCACATGCAGGTGAGCCTGGTCAACGACGGCCCGTTCACGATCGTGCTCGACGCCTGACGCCCCACGCGCGATACGGCCGGCAGTGTAGGCTTCGCCGAGACATGCGCTGGCTTCTGGCGGCATTGGGCCTGACCATGGCGGGCCTGGCGCTGCTGGTGTGGCTCATCCCGGCCGCGCCCATGACCGGCGACGGGCAGTACTACATCCAGTTCGTCCGCAACGGCCTGCATCACGGCGCCTCGAGCTGGCACGAACGCCGCCTGCTGGGTCCGCTGATCGTGACCGCGCTGCCGATGGACGCCCTTGACGGATTCTTCGTGCTGACCTGCGTCTCACTGGCCGTGACCGCGTTGCTCACGTGGCTCGCCGCCCGTGAACTCTTGCCGAATGAAGAGCCGCGCGCCCTCATCGCGATCCCGCTCATGTTCGGCACGTGGCTCGTCGCTCCCAACCTGCGCGAGTTCGGTCTGATCGATCCACTGGCGTGGGTCTTCGTCGCGGCCGTGTGGCTCGCGACCATTCGCCGCCAGTGGGCGCTGGCCGCGGTCATCGCCGCGGTGGGTGTCGTCGCCAAAGAGATCGTCGTCCTCGCCGCGCTGGCGGCCGCCGCGGCCGCGTTCGACCCGCGCCGACCGTGGGTGGCAGTCGGCGTCGCGGCACCCGCGATCGTCGTCGCCGTGGGCCTGACGATCATCTTCCCTGGCTCGGGCACCGACGCCGCGGCGTACGTGTTCAAGTGGGTGCGCGATGGCCTGTTTTCCAACGGCGTCGTGCGCGCGCTCTTCCTGCTATTCGCGTCCTACGGCGCGCTCTGGCTGCTCATCCCGCGTGCCTGGCCGCTGCTGCCTCCGTACCTGGCGCGCGCCGCGGTCGTGTACGTCGCCGCGGCGGTGGCGCTGCCGCTGGTGGGCTCGCCCGAGCGCATGGAGGAGGCGATCTTTCCGCTGGTCATCAGCTCCGCGCTCCTGGCCACGCGCGCGTGGAATCTGCCCATGGTCTGGGCGCTGGCGGT
>JAFAWJ010000851.1 GCA_019242065.1 Chloroflexota bacterium | reverse complement strand
GCGGCGGGGACCTACGTGGACCTGCACAGCTCGATGGTCGCCGCGATTGCGACGCTCAAGGGGCCGCGGCACGGCGGCGCCAACGAAGACGTGATCGAGATGATCGAAGAGATCGGCACGCCGGACAAGGCCGACGCCTGGGCGCGCGATCGACTGCAGCGCTATCTGGCGGCGAGCCGCGAGGAGCGGGCGCGGCCCGAGCTGCGCTTTCCTGGCATGGGGCACGCCGTCTACAAGACGTGGGATCCACGGGCGCGCATCCTGCAGAAGCTGGCTGGCGAGGTTGCCGACCGGGTGGGCGAAGGCTGGATTGCCGAGATCCAGGAGAAGGTTCGCGTGGTCGCTGCCGAGGGGCTCGGGTTGAATCCGAACGTCGACTACTACTCGGCGGGGCTGTACCAATCGCTCGGTATCCGGCCTGATCTGTTCACCAGCATCTTCGCGACGGCACGCACGGCGGGCTATGTGGCGCACATCGAAGAGCAACTGAAAGGCGGCCGCCTGATTCGCCCACGGGGTGAATACACGGGTCCCGCCGAGCGCAAGCTGGTGCCCATCGACCAGCGCCCGTAACTCAGATCGGGAGCGTTTGCCCGCACGTGGGACAGACGTGGGCGTGGACCTCCGCGCCCTCGCCCACGGGCGGCGAGACGGTGGGCTCGAAGCCGCTCGGCGTGCCGCATTTGGGGCACTGATCCGGCGGGCTCGTGCCCCGCTCGGTGTCCCCGCACACCTGACACACCCACGTCAGGGCAATCTCGCGCACCAGGTCAGCGCGACTGACGATCCCGACCAGCTTCTGGCCGCGCAGCACGGGCACGCGTTTGATGCGCCGATGGACGAGCAGGTAACGCACCTCGTCGACGCTGGTGTCCTCCATGACGCTGATGACGTCGCGCGTCATGGCCTCGCCGGCCGTGTGCGCCTCGGGCCTGGCAATCAGGTCGAACTCGCTGATCAGCCCGACCATGTGGCCATCGCCGTCGCACACGGGCAAACCACTGATGCGGTAGCGATCGAGGGTCAGCGCCACGTCGCGGACCGAGGTGTCGTCAGCGACGCTGACGACGTTCGGCGTCATGATCTCGGCAACCTTCATGGGCACCTCTGAAACAAAACCCCCGGAGTTGATCTCAAAGCGTACACCCGATTGACGATTCAACCAGCCGTCGCGTGGCCTGATCTATACTCAGACTACGTGCTCTCGAACGGCGTGGCGCAGGCCCGAGCACCGTTCAGTCGCTTTTAGGCAAGTCCCGCCTGTTTGAGCTGTGCTTATGGCCGTGCCGACGCTTGTCATTTATCTCACCCTGGCGATTCTCCTGGTGGCGCTGTTGCTGCTGCTCACCGGGCGGCTTTCGCCGCGTCTGCCGAGCCCGGCCAAGGCGCGGCCGTACGAAAGCGGCGTCTCCGAGCCGATCGCCACCCAGACGCGCTGGCCGGTGCGCTACGCCCTGGTGGGCATGCTGTTTCTGATCTTCGACGTGGAGGCGCTGTTCTTTTTCCCGTGGGCGGTCGTGCTACGGGATCTGGGCTGGGGAGGCATTCTGGCGATCGTGAGCTTCTTCATCGTGCTTGGCGCCGGGTACGTCTACGCGCGGGAGCGGGGAGCGCTGGACTGGCGATGACATGGTAGATACTTCTCAACACATGGCCGACCGCTCGGGCTCGCCTGGCTTCATCCTCAGTCGTCTCGAGGACTGGGCGCGCGAGTCGTCGCTGTGGCCGGTGACCTTTGGGCTGGCCTGCTGCGCGATCGAGATGATGGCCATGAGCGCCTCGCGGTTCGACGTGGCGCGCTTCGGGTCGGAGCTGTTTCGCTCGTCACCGCGCCAGGCGGACCTGATGATCGTCGCGGGGCGCGTGTCGCAGAAAATGGCGCCGGTGCTGCGCGAGGTATACGACCAGATGCCCGAGCCGAAGTGGGTCATCGCCATGGGCGACTGCGCCTCGTGCAGCGGCGTCTTCAATAACTATGCGCTGATTCAGGGCGTGGACAAGATCGTGCCCGTGGACGTGTACGTGCCGGGCTGCCCGCCGACGCCGGATGCGCTGCTGGATTCGCTGATCAAGCTCAAAGAGCGGGTCGCCGCCGGTAGCCGTGGGCGACACGGCGTGACGACGGGCCAGGGGGTCAGCATCGTGCGCCAGGACACGGGCGAGGCATGACAGATTCACCACTCCACGCGGCGTTCCCCGAGGCGGACATCACCGTCACCGCCGATGGCATCTCCACCCTCGTCGTGCCGCTAGCTGAGCTCGAGACCAGCTTGCTGCGCGTGCGCAACGAGCTCGGCTTTGCGCGCTTCGTCGACCTGACCGTCGTCGACCGCCTGCGGCGGCAGGATCGCTTCGAGCTGGTGTATCTCTTTTATTCGTTGAGCACCAACACGTGGCTGCGCATCAAGGCATTGACCGACG
>JAFAWJ010000655.1 GCA_019242065.1 Chloroflexota bacterium | reverse complement strand
GTGGTGTACGGCTCGCGCACCGCGCGAACGTTTATCTGGCGCGGCGCCAACATGGGGCTGTGGCTGCGCTGGAACTGGTGCGTCGCCAAGCTCATGGAGTTTCTGTTCAACAGCACCAATTTGACCGACGTGGGCTGCACGATGCGGCTCGTCCGCCGCGACGCGCTGGCGGTGCTCGAGCCGCGGTTCACCGTCGGCGGCAGCGCGTTCGGCCCCGAGATGATGCTGCTCAGCTTGCTCGCCGGCTTGCGAGTGATCCAGGTGCCGGTGAACTATCTGCCGCGAGTCGGCGTCTCCAGCGTCACCGGAGATTCGGGCAAGGCGGTCCGTCTGGGCATATCGATGATCGGGCTGGTGCTCAACTATCGGATTCGCGCGTGGCTGGGGCAGGTGCAACCGGCCGGCCTGCCACGCGGCGTCGAACTCACGCGCCGATAACCGCCTTGCCGAGAGCGGCCATGCTCGCCACGTCGTCGTAGTCGTCCATCCAGTTCAGGATCGCACGCTCGACGCCCACGGCCTGCAGCGCTTGCAGGCGTTCGCGCAGCTGCTCAGGCGTGGCAACGAACATCGACCGCATGCCCGCCGGAACGGGCCGCGCCGCCAGGTGGGCATCCAGGTCGGCCTGATCGCGCCCGAACCGCAGAAAGATCATCATGCTGCGACGAACGCTCGAACGGGGTCGCTCCGCTCGGTCCAGCAGGCTGTCGAGATAGGCGTTCGTCTCCGAGAAGTCCTCTGGCGAGCGTGGGCCGCTGTTCCACTCGTCGGCATAGGTGGCCACCAGCGGCAATGTCACGTGACGACCCGCGCCACCGATGACGATCGGTACCCGCTGCCGCGGTCGTGGCAGCAACACCGCCTCGTGCATCGAGTAGTGCTTGCCTTCGAAGGTCAGTGGCTCGTCCGAGCGCAGCAGGTGGGCCATGATCTGGACGCTCTCGCGAAAGCGCGCCATACGCTCCGGGATGTTGCCCAGGTGGTAGCTGTAATTGGTGTGCTCGCGATCTTGCCAGCCGGCGCCGATGCCAAACTGCAGGCGACCGCCCGACAGATCGGCGATCGCGGCGGCCTGCCTCACCAGCATGGACGGGTGGTGGAATGACACGGGCGACACGAGCGGCCCGAACTCGAGCCGCGAGTTCTGGCTGGCCAGCCAGGCCAGCGATGTCCAGCACTCGAGGGAGTCCTTGAACGGCCCGCCCGGATTGGTGAAGTGATCGGAGCGGTACAGGCCGACGAAGCCAGCGTCCTCGGCGGTTCGCGCAATGCGCTGCCAGCGCTCCCAGGTGAGGCCGTCCTGGCCTTCGACCATCAGTGCAATCTCCATCACGACGGATCTCATGCTATGGGGTCGACAGCAGCGCGTAGACTCGGTGACAAGACGATGCGCTTTCAGGAAACCAAGATCGCCGGCGTGGTGCTGATCACACCCGACCGCTTCGACGACGAACGCGGCTATTTCGCACGCACCTGGGGCCTGGACGACTTCGAGGCCCAGGGGCTGACGACACGCGTGGTATCGCGCAACGTGTCCTACAACCGCGAGAACGGCACGCTGCGCGGCATGCACTTCCAGCATCCGCCGTACAGCGAGGTCAAGGTGGTGGCGTGTCTGATCGGCTCGGTCTTCGACGTCGCGGTCGACCTGCGACCCGATTCACCGACCTTTGGCGAGTGGTACGGCGCCGAACTCACGCAGGGTAACGGTGCCATTCTGTACGTGCCCGAGGGCTGCGCACATGGCTACCTGTCGCTGGTCGCCGACAGCACCGTCGAGTACCTGATCTCCGAGTTCTATCACCCGGAGGCGGCTGGCGGACTGCGCTGGGATGATCCCTTCTGCAAGATCCAGTGGCCCGCGGAGCCAAAATTCATGAATGACCGCGATCGCACCTGGCCCGACTTCATTCCGGACGAGGTCGCGGGGCTCACGCAGACGTAACACGTACCATCGCGGAGAGCGATGCCCTCCATCGTGCAGTCCGTGGCCGAGCGGTTGGGGCGCAATGTTGAGCGCGTGCTCGTCGGCAAGCGCGCCGTCGTCGAACTGGCCATCGTCTGCCTGTTGTGCGAAGGCCACCTGCTGCTCGAAGACGTGCCGGGCATCGGCAAAACGACCCTGGCGCGTGCCCTGGCGCAGTCGATCGGCGGCTCGTTTCGTCGCCTGCAGTGCACGCCCGACCTGCTGCCGTCTGACGTCACGGGCGTCTCGGTGTTCGACCAGCGGACGGCGGAGTTCGTGTTCAGGCCGGGGCCGATCTTCTCCAACGTCCTGCTCGCCGACGAGATCAACCGCGCCACGCCACGTACCCAGTCCGCGGTGCTGGAGGCGATGCAAGAGGCGCAGGTGAGCGTCGACGGCGTGACCCGCGGGTTACCGCGACCCTTCGTCGTGCTGGCCACGCAAAATCCGGTCGAGCTCGAAGGCACGTTTCCACTGCCCGAGGCGCAGCTCGACCGCTTCCTCATGCGCTTGAGTCTGGGCTACCCGAGTGAGGCGGACGAGGAGGCGCTGGTCCTGCGCGGCGCGTCGGCCTTCGCCGAGGTACTCGAACCAGTGGCGACGTGTGACGACGTGCTCGCCGCGGTCGCCGAGAGCAGTCGGGTCCGCGTTCAGGCCGACGTCGGCCGCTACCTGGTGAAGGTGACCCGCGCCACGCGCGTCGACGCCGACGTGCGGCTCGGAGCCAGTCCGCGTGCGACGCTGGCGTTGCACCGCGCGGCCCAGGCGTGGGCGGCGATGCAGGGCCGCGACTACGTGGTGCCCGACGACGTCAAGCGTCTGGCGGCGCCCGTACTGGCCCACCGGCTGATCGCCTCGCTCGAAGCCCGACTGCGCGGTCGCGACGCGGCGGCGATCGTCGAGTCGATTCTCGAGACGGTGGCCGTACCGATCGCGCCATGATGGATTCACCCGAGGCGCGGCCGCTGGCGGCGGCGCCGTGGCTCTTTGGCCGCCAGGGATTGGCCCTGCTGGTCCTGGTAACGGCCATCGCGGCCACGTTTCTGGCGACCGACGTCACGTACCTGGCCGGCGCCTTGCTCGTCGTCGGGCTGACCGCGCGCGCGTGGGCGGCGCTGGCCTTCGTGCGGGTCAGTTACACTCGCGCACTCAGCCGTGACCGCGCCTTCCGCGGCGACGAGCTGATCCTCGAGTCCACCCTCGGCAATCCACGCCTGCTGCCGCTGCCGTGGCTCGAGGTCTGGGAGCAGCTGCCCGTTGCACTGCGGCCCGAGGCGCCGCGCGAGCGCTCGTTCGCCGACGTCGACCGCGTGTGGGTCAGCCGTGGCCTCGCGGTGTGGCCGTATCGCCGCGTGCGCTGGCGCCGAAAACTGGTGTGCACACAGCGTGGAGTGTTCCGCCTGGGCGACGCACGTCTGCGGACCGGCGACCCGTTCGGCTTTTTCGAGCGCGAGCGCAGCTACGCGGCGTCGGTCAGTGACCAGGAAGTGCTGGTCTACCCGCGGGTCGTCCCATTGCGCCGGCTGGCGCTCCCCCTGCACCACCCCTCGCTGGACGTCGTCAGCCCGCGCAGTTACGTCACCGATCCGACTCGCACCGCCACCGTCCGCGACTATCGGCCCGACGATGCACGCCGACTGATCCACTGGAGCAGCACGGCGCGCCGCGGCAGCCTGCAGGTGCGCGTCCTGGAGCCAGCGACGAGCCTGCACGTCAGCCTGGCGCTCGACGTCCGCGGCTTCAACTTCGGGGTCTACCGCGAGGAGCTCCTCGAGGTGACGCTTTCGGCGATCGCCTCCATTGGCGTGTACCTGCAGGGCCAGGGCTCGCCGACCTCGTTTCTGGCCAATACCGCGCCACCGGTGATCATCCCGCCGGGCGCCAGCGTGCCGCACCTGCAATCAATGCTCGAAAGCCTGGCACGCTTGGCGCCGGTGGCCGGTCCTGGCCTCGTGCCGTGGGCGCTGGAGCATCTGCCGAGTGGCAACACGGTCATTCTGTGCACGTCCGACGTCTCGCCCGAGCTGAGTGCCAGCGTCGCGCAGCTTCAGCAACGTGGACTGCGGATCGTGCTGCTCCTGGCCGCCAGCGAGCGCATGGCTCGTCCGGTGCGCGGTGTCGACACCATCACGGTCACGCCCGGCGCCGACCTGGTCGCTCTGCTCGAAGGCCGCCGCGCGTGAACACGCGCACGGTGGATCCGCGGACCACGTGGGCCGTGCTGGCCATCGAAGGCGCGGTGGTGCTACCCATCATCTCGCTGCCGAGCCAGGGTGATCGAGTCAGCGGGCTGGTCGGTCCGGTGCTGCTGCTGGCACTGCTGCCGGCGGGCTGTGCGGCGGTGTATCTGTTCCCCACCCTGCGCGATCCGAGCTGGCGCCTGCTCGCGGGCATCGGGCTGGCCCTGTTCACACGCGCCATCGTCACGGAGGTCCCGTCGGAGGGGGTGGCCGGGCTGGCCGGCTGGCTGGCACGCGCCTTCGT
>JAFAWJ010000156.1 GCA_019242065.1 Chloroflexota bacterium | reverse complement strand
CCGGCTGGCTGGCACGCGCCTTCGTACCGACGGCCATCGGCGTGGGGCTGTGGTGGCGCGGCGGGGCGCTGGCCGTCACGGAGCTGACTCCGGCCGAGGTGCGCACCGAGTTCAGCGTGCTGGCTATCTGTCTGATGGTCGTGCTATCGCTCATCCGGCCATTTCTGCTGCCCGACCAGATGCTGCTCGGTCTGGCCGTGGGCCTGTTCGCGGTGGCGGGACTCATCGGCATGGCGCTGTCGCGCCAGGACGCCGCCGAGGTGGCCGCGCCGCGCATGGGTCGCACACTGGCCGTGGCGACGGCGATCACGCCTCCGATGGTGACCGTGATCCTGGTCGGCTTTCTGCGACCCGAGCTGCTGGACACGATGTGGCTGCTCGTCGCCCGCGGGATCGAGCTGCTCCTGACGCCGATCGGTGTGTTCTTGAACTGGTTGGGCTCGCTGCTGCCGGCCGGCACGCCGGCCCCGCCCCTGCTCCCGCCGCCGCGGCCGACGGCCGAGCCGATTCCTTCGCAAGCACTGGCGCAGGCCCAGGACCGCATGGCCTGGGTCGGCACCGTGATCGTCGTCACGCTGTTGATCGTCGGCGGCCTGGCGACGCTGCTCGCGGCGCGCCTGCTGCTCAACAACTTCATCGGCGCTCCGCAGACGTGGACGTCAGGGCACGACGACGACGTGTTCATCGCCGAGTCCAGCGGCAATCCCAGCGAAGAGGCGGGCGACCTGCTCGGCTGGCTGAAGCACTGGCTCATCGCCCTTCGACTGCGGCGTGGCGCCGGCGGCAAGCACGCGAAACGGACCGATGCCGGGGTGCCGGACATGTGGAGCGTGTACCAGCGCATGCTGGCCTGGGCCGAGGCGCAAGGCCTGGGACGCGCACCGGCCGAGACCACGGGACAGTTATCCACACGCCTGGCACGCGAACTGCCTCATGCAGCGGTAACCGTGGATGTGGTCACACGCGCGTTCGAGTCGGAGCGCTACGGTGGGGTCTCCGCGCCGGCGGATCGGCTCAGCCGGGTCAACGACGTGCTCAACGCGACGATCGAACGTCCACCCAAAGGATAGGATTCGGACCAATGCTCAAGGGTATCCTGCGTTTTCTCCTGAGCTGGGGCCTGTCGGTGCTGCTGACGCCCCCCGTTCGCCGTTTCTTCGACCAGCTCGCGGCCCGCGCGCCCCGCGGCAGCTTCCTCAAGGAGGTGCTGCTCGAGCTTGCCGACACCTACTCGACGCAGTTGGTGCAGACCCTGGGCGAAACAGCCGGCGAGCTCGCACTCGGATCGAAGTAGAGTCCGCGCAGCAACAACTCGGCGAAATGGTCGGCGATCTGGCGCGGCCCCAGGCGTCCACCAGGGCGGTACCACTCGACGATCCAGTTGCACATGCCCAGGACGCCCAGCGTCGCGATGGTCACGTCCGTGGCGCCAAACTCGCCTGAGCGCACGCCCCGCTCCACGACGGACTCGACCAGCCGCCGGTAGCGGTCGCGCTGGACGCGCACGTTGCCGAGAGCTTCGTCGGCCAGCGCGCGGAACTCGTGCAGGTACACGGTAAGCGCCTCACGGTTGTGGGCCACCGCGGTGACGTGAGCCTGCAGGATCAGCCGCAGCTGCCGACTGGCAGCGAGTGAGGTATCGCCGGCGATGGTATCGACCTCGTCCAGGAGCGTACCCATGCCGCGCTCGAAGACGCGGGCGAGCAATTCCTCTTTGCTGCCGATGTAGTGATACAGACTGCCCTTGTACAGGCCGACGGCCGCGGCGATGTCCTGCATCGACGTCGCGTGATAACCCTTCTCGGTGAACAGGCGCAGGGCCGCCGCGTAGACCTCCTCGTCACGCTTGCGCGGCTCCTCGCGTGTCCGGGCGCGGCGGCCGCCGACGGCTACGCCGTTGCGCTCGCGTGCCACTGCTGGATCGCCTCCAGTGCGTCGCGGTCGCCGCGCATGATGCGCCGCGCGTTCAGGGCGCACACGTCGGCGGTTCGGCGCATGAAGCGCTCGGCAAGGATCCGACGCTCGGGCCAGCGCTCGGACTGCTGGGCCAGCAATCGCCCGATGTGCAGGTGCGCCAGCATCTGGGTGAGTCGCTCCGACGAGAGCAGGACGTACGCCAGGTCAGCCTCGTCCAGCTCGGCGCGGCCTTGCAGCACGGCGGCCACCCGACGCGGGCCGATGCGCCGCGCCACGTCCCAGAGCAGCCAGTTGCGGGCCCGCCCGAAGTCGCGCAGCGCGGCGGCGTACTGACGGCCGAGGGGTCCCTCGAAGTGGGCGTGGGCCAGCCACGGGCTGGGTCCGCCGGGTGCCAGGAGCGAGCGAGGGTCGCGCATGACCGCTTTGAGCAGGTCGCGAGTGGCCATGAGCGACTGGATCTGGCTCGTGCCTTCGTAGATCGGCAGGATCAAACTGTCGCGCAGGAAGCGCTCGACCTCGTAGTCCTTGACGACGCCATAACCGCCAAAGACCTGCATGCTCGTCCGCGCAACGCGGATCGCCTCCTCTGAGCCGAAGTATTTGACCAGCGGCGTGAGCTCGCGCAGATAGCGTTCGATCCGCTGTTGTCGAGCCTCGAGCGCCGGCCGCTCGGGATCAACCTCTGACATGCCGTGCAACTGGAGACCGAAGCCCCAAACCAGGTCGTACGCGACGGCGGTCTCCATCCACAACGCGCGGAGCCCGGCGACGGTGGTCTCCATGTCGAGCAGCATGTCGGCCACCAGCGGGTGCTCGCGGATGGGTCTGCCCATCTGGACGCGCTGGGCGGCATAGTCCTGCGCAGCGCTCAGGGCCGCCTGGGCGACGCCGCACGACTGGATGCCCACGGCGATGCGGGCCTCGTTCATGAACGTGGTGATCTGGCGCCAGCCCTCCCCAGGGCGAAGCGAGCCCATGATCTCGGCGTAGCTGTCGTTGAAAGACATGGCGCATGTCGGGGAGCCGTTGATGCAGACTTTGGCTTCGGCGCGCTCCACGCTGTAGTTCTCGCGCTCACCGCGCTCGGGGTCGGGAACGCACCTGGGCACCAGGAACAGCGCCAGCCCGCTGAGACCCTGGGAGCCGGGCACCGCGCGGGCCAGCAGCACGCCCACGTCGCCGTTGCCGCTGGAGATGAACTGCTTGCGACCGTTGATGCGCCACGTCCCGTCGGGCTGGCGAGTGGCGGTCGTGCCGATGTTGCCGACGTCCGAGCCGGCCTCGGGCTCGGTCATGGCCACCCATCCGATGACCTCGCCATGGGCGAGCCTGGGCACCCAGCGCTGCTTCTGGCTATCCGAGCCGAAGCGCACGAGCATGGCCGCGGGACTGGTGAAGAACGCGTACTCGACCATGGTCGAGGCGTCCGCGCGGGCGAGCATTTCGAGCATAGCGGCCTGGGTCACGAAGGGCATGCCTTCACCGCCGTACTCGCGCGGGACGCTCAGACCGATGACGCCGAGCTCGGCCAAACCGTGCAGATTCTCGGCCATCGGTGGCGAGACTTTGATGTCGCCCTGGTGCGGCGTGCCGAGGCGGTCGACCTCGGCGGCGCGGCCGCTGATCTGGTGGCCGACGAAATCACCAGCCACGGCGAGCACGTCACGCCAGCTGGCGGCGGTGGGCTGGGGGCGCTGCGCGTCCTGGGTGTCGGCATACAGGGGCACGAGGCGGTCCCAGTCGATGACGGAGGTGTAATAGAAGGAGAGGTCCGGGTTCGCGGTGAAGTAGTTGTCGCGCTGCATAGCCAAATCTACCGACCGTTTGGTAGTTTACCACAACTCGGCTGAGGCCAGTCGCGCGCCCTCCACCATCGCCGCGAACTTCGCCCACATCACCTCCGGATGCACCCGCGGCGGACGAAACGCGAAGGTGCCAAAGCCACAGTCCGGTGCCGCCAGCATGTTGTCGCGACCGACGAGGCGCGCCAGCCGCACCAGCCGCTGCGCGACCAGCCGGGGATGGTCGACGAAGTTCGAGACCGTATCGATGACGCCTGGGATCAGGATCTTGCCCGCCGGCAGGCGGCCTCCCGCCCACAGCTCCCACTCGTGCGCGTGGCGGTGGTTGGCGCCTTCGATCGAATACGCGCCCGCGTTCACCAGCAGAACCAGGTCGAGGATGTGGGCGACCGGCACGACGTGCTCGTGCGGACCGTCGAAG
>JAFAWJ010000139.1 GCA_019242065.1 Chloroflexota bacterium | reverse complement strand
TCGCGTTTGTTCCGCTCGTCATCATTCTGGAAGGCGCTGAGGTCGTGTGCCTGCGCTAGCGCAAGCATGTCGTGCGCCAGATCCGGATGGTCCACACCGAGTATCGCCTCGTGCCGCTCCAGCAGCGTCGTCTTGATCGCAATCGATCGAGACCAATCTCCGATGTCGCAGTACTGCAGATGGTCAAGCGATTCCAATAGTCCGAGAACTTCTTCGTGGAGCGGACCAAGTACCGCCTCAGCCAGGCGGAGCGCAGATCTAGACTCGCGATGCGCCTGTTCGTACTGACCGTGCTGGGAAATTCGTGCGCCTCGTCTAGTTTCGTTTGCCATCCCGTATTGCCGGCGTTCGAGCGGTCGTGTCTCATGCGATTGCTGCTGGCTCTGGCGCCTCTTCCAGCGGGAACGGCACGATCAAATCGGTCTCGAACGGGTCGGGCGCGCCCATGGAGAGGGTGTAATCGCCAAAGCGCTTGAGTCGTCGCGTCTGGTATGGGCTGAGTTGCGCCAGGTCCTCGCGCCGCACCAGGTGGCCGTCCGCCTGCAGATCACGCACGGCACGCGTGAGATCGATGACGTTCTGGATCGCCGCGGCCTTGGCGACGAGATGGTTGTACTTGAGGCGACGCCGACGTCAAGATTTGGAAAGTAGCGCGGTCTTACCGATACTGGGGCCACCGACCCCAATGAACGGTGCTCATTGGCTCTTGGCTGCCACCACGAAGGCAGCCACCAGCCGTCGCAATTCCGCATCACGGCCGACCGCAACGCGTCTTGCCCCGGGACATCACCCGTCCGCGCGATGGCGGGCATTCTATTGACTGAACTGGTGACTACGATGCCACACCCAAACGAACGGCGCTTGCGAGATCTCTACGCTCTGTTTGCCAGCGGTGATATGCCTGGGTTTCTCAGTGGGTGCACCGACGATGTACGGTTCACCGTGCCCGGTCCCAACCAGATCACGCACAACGAACCCATCGCGGTGTTTACTAAACCCACCTTCTCTGAGTTGGTGGCGCCAGTCATGCAGCTTTCGGGCGGCACGTTCTCCGAAGAGGTAGTTGACGTCTTTGCCAACGATGAGCACGGCGTATTGCTCCTGGTTCACCGTCTCCAACGTGATGGGCAACCCGTCGAATACCGAACGGCAGACGTCGTCGAATTGCGCGACAGTAAGATTGCGAGCTGGCGGAAATGGCCGGGCGACGTCGTCGAGTTTGCACGCGCCTGGGCATGAGGGTTCTCTTGCATCTGGGTGGGTTGGAGAATGATCAGTGAGCCTCGAATCGTGGTATTGACCGGTCAGCGCGGGATCAGCTGACCAATGACACAGCGGAGGCCAGGTGGCTCCAGGTCCACCCGAACGCCAGTCGCAGTGGGGCTGGCTCAATCACTCGGGACAGGCCTGGAGGATGTGATTGCGCTCGCGGTGACGGAAGTGCGCATACAGCAGGCGGCGACCCAGCTGCGCGCCAGGATTGGCACACCGCGGCGGGCCGGCCGATGCCTGGGGGCAAGGCAAGGCCGTCGAGCAGACGGGGTCGCGGCGATGCGGCTGTCGTGGGGAAGCGGAGTGGACGGCCTGCGTTCACCGCCGGTCGGCTTCGGCCGCTCGCGAAGTCGTCACTGACGCGCTCGGAGAGTTCAGACCGACTGAGGGGCGATGACCGGGGCGGGTGGGTTCGATCGATCTGGTACCGAACTGTACCCCCGCAGCACGGCAGGGTGGTTCGAGGATCATGTCAGCCCGGATGTGGCGCTGGGGTTCGCGCGATATGCTCACGCAACGGCAGACGAGCGGTTCCGTCGCGACGGCGCCTGGCGTGTACTGCAAGGGGTAGCCGACTGGATCGTCAGTCGCGTGACCCGGACCGGTCGCGGCTACGAGCTCAAGGATGTCATGGGCATCGCCGAAACCCAGCAGCCAATCGACAACAACGCATACACGACCATGATTTCGACCGTCGTTTTACGCGAGGCGATCGCCTGCGCACGCCAGATCGGTGCTCCCTGGCCTCCAATCTGGCAGGAGGTTGCGGATCATCTCGTTCTGCCGCGCGGTACAAACACGTGCCGGCTGGTCAGTCACGATGACTTCGATCCATCGGAGGACAAAGGCGCAACACCTGACCGCTCGCCGGCATTTTTCCGGTAGGCTACGGCCTCGATCCGGCAGTCGAGCGTGCAACGCTCGATTATTTCCTCCAGCTTGCCCCACACTATATTGGGAGTCCGATGCTGTCGCCGCTGTACGGCGCCTGGGCGGCGCGCACTGGCGACCGACAGCGTGCGGCTCAGTTGCTGGAGACGGCTATGCTCGGTTCATTACCGGCAGGTTCTGCCAAACGCTCGAGTACGATCCGGACAAGTTCAAGGACCAACCACTTGCCGGGCCGTTCATCGCAAACCTTAGCGCCTTGCTGCTTGGCTGCCTGTATGGATTCACTGGTCTGGAGGTTGGCCCCGGCGATGCAGCTACGTGGTCCACGCGTCCGGTCGTGATGCCTGCTGGCTGGGACGGCATCGAGGTGGAGCGCATCTGGGTTCACGGCGAGCCAGCTCGACTCGTCGCTCGACAAGGACAGGAGTCGGCGAGTATTACGCCATTGGAGGGAACGTGAGTCGGTCTCGGATGGTATACGGCCCTGGTCGCTTATCTGGGTGGTGCAACTCCGACCTCCTGGCGCACGAGGACGCCCATGTCTCGGGCGAGTTCTGCGAGCGACTGGTCATCCGTTCGCGTCTGCGTCAGACCGGCGCGGCTCCAGCCGCGCCGGACGGTGCACGCGAAGTGGTGACCGTGGGCCAGATGCCGACGTGCGTGTGCTTGCCGACGTCCTCGTGGGGCGGCTCTCGACAACGCATCGAGGTGGCGTCCGAGCATGCGGCTGAACGGTGGTCATTCTGGGGTGCCCGCCGCCTTGCGTACCCGCCGTTCTGGCGCTATCAGCCAGAGGTATCCGCAGCTCGGCGCGCGGACGGTGCCTACCCGCGCGGAACCCGGGTTGTGCGCCTGGGCTGACGCAGGAAGGGCTGGTGGAGCACGATGTCGAGGCTGACCGGGTGGCACTCTGAGCGTGCAAACAGCACGCTGGCAAAGTACGCGGGGGAGAGGTCTCGTGTGTCGGGCAAGGAGGGCCCCAGCGGCTCATACGCACCGCCGCGAAGCACCTGCCTGGTTGCTTTGTGACTGAGCATTCGAGGCAGCATGGGAGCGAGCACATGGCAGAACGGCATGCATGGCACTCGATGCCCAGGGCGTCTCGACGCATGGCATAAGCCAGTGCGTTGCGATGACCAGGAGTCCGCCATGCCAACATGCACCAACGAGGGAAAGTGAGCAATCGGATGAACTCTCGGAATTGGTTGACTCTCGACTACGACTTGGGCGGGAGATCTGATTGGCTGCGCGAAGCTGGCGCAAAAGAGTATGCCGCTTATTCCTGATTGCCGTCGGCGGTGGTCGGATCGGCAGGGCACACGTGCGCGGGTGATGCGCGTTGGAGGACATGGTCGGTGACGATGGATGAGCGTGGCCGTGGCCGAGACGCGTTGACCGTACGACAGCGTGAGATCGCGACCCTGGTGGCCCGAGGTTTAACGAATCAGCAGATTGCAGCTGAGATGGTTATCACTGCGGGGACCGCTGGCAATCATGTTCAGCAGATACTCCGCCGATTGAGTTTGTGTTCGCGCT
Organism: Chloroflexota bacterium; assembly: GCA_019242065.1. Next base: position 1,305 of record JAFAWJ010000139.1, on the reverse strand, counting down.
CGGAGCTTGCCACATGGGCCAATCAACGCGGGCTCGCGGCAGCACAAAATCGTTTGCTGGCGACGCTCGAGCGCTTGATGGAGATTGTTCCCCAGGACCTGGATTCGGCGCTCGATGCGGCGACGCTCACGCTTGCCGAGGCGCTCGGTTGTGAAAAGGTTGACGCGTTCCTGTACGAGCCGGCCACGTCGACGCTGGTCGCTCGCGGAACCAGTCCGACACCACTCGGCCGCAAGCAGCACGCGCTCGGTCTGCACCGTCTGCCTGTCGTCAACGGTGGGCGCATGGATGAGGTCTTCCAGAATGGCAGCCCGCGTCGCGCCGGACGCGTGGACCAGGACGCGCACGAGCTGCGCGGCGTGCGAGAGGCATTGGCCATCCGCTCGGACATCAGTGTGCCGCTCGTGGTCGCCGGCGAGCAGCGCGGCGTGTTGTCGGCAGTCTCGACCGCGCCGGAATTTTTTACCCAGGGCGACCTGCAGTTTTTGGCAACGGTTGCTCGTTGGGTGGGCATGGTGGCGCATCAAGCGGAGCTCGTCCAAAAGTCGACGGCCGAAGCTGCGGCGCACGGCAGGCGGGCTGCCGCCGAGGAGTTGGTCACTATTCTCGCGCACGATTTCCGCAATTTGCTCACACCTCTCCGCGCTCGACTCGACCTCATGGCGCGCCGCGCGCGACGCGAGGCCCAACAGCGTTACCTGCAGGACACGGGCGAACTCATCGGCAGCGTCGATCGACTCGATCGGCTCGTGCGCGACCTGCTCGACACGGCTCGATTGAAACAAGGTGTGTTTGAATTGACGCGCGAGCCCGTCGACATCGTGGAGCTCGTCAAGGTGAGCGCGGCTGATGTAGTCCCGATGCCAGATAGGGTTGAGCTACATGCGCCGATGGATGAGCTGGTTGTGTCGGCAGACGCCGGGCGACTCCGTCAGGTGTTCGAAAATCTCCTGTCCAACGCCCTGAAGGTCCAGCCAGAGAACGAGCCAGTTGTAATCGAACTGATGATGACCGACTGCTGGGCAATGGTGGCGGTTATCGATTCTGGACCAGGTCTCTCGCCGGACGTCATCCCGCACCTTTTCGAACGCTTCGGCGCTGGACGCGGCTCGGTCGGCCTCGGCCTGGGACTGTATCTCGCCCGCGGTATTACCGACGCGCATGGCGGGGTACTGGACGTGGATTCGCGCGCGGGCTTCGGTGCCCGATTCACGGTGCGCTTACCACTCGATGAATCCCTGCGCAGGGCGCCGACGCCTGAACGCACCGAGCCCGCTGGCACGCCGATGCTCTCAGGCGCAAACA
>JAFAWJ010000073.1 GCA_019242065.1 Chloroflexota bacterium | reverse complement strand
GCGCGCAACGGGTACGTCGACGCCGGACCGCTGTTTCCTCCCAACGATGACTATTGGCTCTGGACTTCAGGGTTTACGCCAACCGACATTCGGGTGTACGTACCTCGCTGACACTGAAATCTTAAGAGCGCTGCCATTCGCGTGTTGCTGGCTGCGATGGTGCCACCCATACATCTCGACCATCGCGCGGGCGATGGCCGTCCTCGAGTCCCGCGCCGCCCGTCGCTCGGAATCGATGCGGCGCCGGCAGTAGAACGGCGCGTGGTGCCGCAGCCAGCTCGCCGTCTGGGTTGGCCGGTGCGCCGACCACGCCGTCGACGCGCGGACGGCACAGTCGACGATCTGAAGCGCTACCGTGGAAGCTGCACCGGAGTCGAAATGCCCAGCGTCTGTCGGCTCGCACGTACCCGCGGACTCCTGTCGACGGACGCAGAAAGTGCTGGATTGGCGCACGACGCGGCGCGCCGGCGAGGCACCCCCTGCCTGGACCGCGTGGCGCGCCCCGAACGCGCTTCCTCGCGACCTGGTCTAACGGCCGCAGCATATTGATTTGGGTTTCACAGCCGCTGCCAACAACTGCTCGACTCGCCAGCTCGGTTCCAGGGCTGGTTTACAATAATTACATGCGAGCCTTGTCTTATGGCGTGGCTGACCGTTGATCTGGAGTTGGCCGCCGCGTCGCGCCGTCTGGCCGTCACTGGTTATCGAAATGTTGCCGGTAGCTGCCGCCATCGTGTCTATCGTCGGTTTCCTCGCCGCTGGCTACGTGCGCATCACATTTGCATATCCCTTGTCGGACATGGAAACACCGGCGATGCAGGCCATTCGTCGCATCTTGCGCGGCCAGCCGGTGTACGCACAGCCGTCACTGGACTACGTTGCACCTATCTATGCACCGCTTTTCTTCTACGTGTCGGCACTGGTGTCGGGCGTGGTCGGCGTCGACCTGGCTGCGCCCCGCCTCGTGTCGATGGCAGCGGCCCTCGGCTCGGCAACGCTTGTTGCCCACCTGATCTGGGTTGAAACTCGACGTCGCGCGCTGGCCATTGTGGGGGCCGGCCTCTTCATCAGTACCACGGCGCTCTCGGCGTTCAGCCTCGACCTGGCTCGAGTGGACCCGCTGTGCCTTTGTTTGCTGCTAGGCGCCATTGCGACGGCGCGCCGCGCGCTGGGCGCGACGAGCCGCGGGCTGGGCTGGTGCGTGGCCAGTGGTGCACTCACCGGGCTGGCAGTGCTCACGAAGCAAACCGCCATCACCCTGGTGGTGCCGCTGTTGCTGGTGGCATTGATCGACCGGCGGCTGCGTGCTGCCGGCGCCTACCTGGTGGGCATCGCGGCGGCCACGGGCGTCGGAGTGTTGGTGCTCACCGCCCAGTCGGGCAGTTGGGTCGAGTACTTCCTGGTGAGCCTGCCGCGCCAGCACAGCCTGAGCTTGGATCAACTCAGCGGATTCTGGACTCGGAGTATCCTGCCAAGTGCCGGTCTCCTCCTGCTGTTCGCTGGAGTGTTCCTGGTCAGCCGCTGGCTGAAGTGTCAGTATCAGCTCGTTCGCTTCTGGGTGCTCGTCAGTCTGGGCATGCTCGGACTCGCCTGGGGCGCCACGCTCAACAAGTGGAGCGACAATAACGTGTTGCTGCCGGCATTTGCCGTGCTCGTCATCGTCGGCCTGTGCGGATTCGACGAGGTGCTGCGTCGACTCGGCAATCGCACCCGCGATGCCCGCGTCTTTCGCGCCTTCGCCTTTGGACTGGTCGCCGTCGAGTTTTTGATCGTCGGGTATAACCCGCGTAATACCGCCCCGCTGCGTTCCGATGGGTGGGCCCTCGATCGGTTTGTCGGGAGGGTCGCTGGCCTGGAGGGGACGGTGTTTGCTCCGGATTTTCCCGAGGTCGCGGTGCAGGCCGGCAAAGGCGATGCGGCCTTTGGCATCAGCACGCTCGAGTTGGCTGGTGGCTTTGGTGGCCAACCCCTCGCCGCGAGTGGCGAGTGGATCGCTGACTACCGTGCGGCGCTCGATCGGCGTCAGTTTGCGGTGCTGCTGCTCGATCCCCAGGACGTGGAGCCGTTTCTCAGCCGTGAAGCGCAGGCCAGCGGCTACGTCGATACTGGGCCCCTGTTCCCACCTGATGACGTGTTCAACACCTGGGGCAGCCACTACGCACCAAGCGCGCACGTCTGGCTGCCCGCCGAACAGGTCGACGCTAGCATCGCGGTCAGTGGCTTCGTTCGATGAGCGCTCATCGGTAGCCTTCCGACATCGGCACGTGACAGGCCGTGCACTCGTCATCGTTAGCCTTCGGCAGAAGCGACTGGCCGAGCAGCTCAATGTCAGGGTAGAGCTCGCGATAGCGCAACCACTCGGGTTCATACGGCGTCGGCCCGGCGGCGGTGATCGCGATCTCGCGCGCCAGCTCCGATGTGCGATAGGCGCTGGTGCAAGCACGGCGTTCGGAGACACGGTGCAGGTGCATATGTGGCGCACCTTCTCTCAGCCGCCGCAAGCACGGCCGCGGGCTGACCCATTGGCGACGCTCTCCTGTGGAGTGGGGCTCCCCTGGCCTGGCGAGTTGCCGATCAGGGTGATGGGGCAGTCAGCCGCCACCATACGTGCAATGAAATGCGGCTTCTCTTGCACCGCCGTCGTCGGCTCGTTCAGCCGGTGGGATGCCGCGCGGACGCGCAAAACCGGGTGCGCGCCGCACCGCGTGCCCGACGCCGAGCAGGTGGTCCTCGATCGCATGCTGTTTGCGCGCCGCTTGGCCGAACGGCTGCGAGCTGCGGAGCGTCGCCTGGCTGACTGACGGCGAGCGACACGGTCACGGCCGTTTGCGAAGCACCTCCGCCAGGGCTTCCTTCACATGTAGGCCCAGTCCCAACATAACATTCCTGTCAGGAAGTGCAAAGTAGGAAGCACGGTTTTGCGAGGAGGCCGCGGTCCGTCCAGTCGCTGCACGGCGCTTACGCGCGCAGTTGTTTGAGCTGCGGAACCAGTGAATATTTGCGCGCATGTTGGAGCAGGAGGCTGTCGATATACTGACGCCAGTCATCTTGCCGTCCAGCGCCCAGGGCAGCCGCGCGGCTCCGTCTCAGCCAGGCGACCGCGTGGTGGTAGTACCGCGCCTTTCCGCTATCCATGATCCGCTCCGCCTGCCAGCGGCCCATGCGGATCACCCAATCAGGATGCGTCTGGATCGCCGCATCGGCTACCTGTTCCACCATGGCATAGTCGTAAGGCGCACGGTCGGCGACGGCGATGGCATCCTCCAGCAGGCCTTCGTCCGCGAAAATCGCGCCGATCCCGCTTGGAGAGCGGGCGGCAGCCTGCCGAAGTTCAGCGAGCACCTCATCGCGGAGTGCGGGCCAGCGACCGCCAGCCACCGTCCGGAGGGCCTGATAGTCGTCCAGGCTGTGCGATCCGCGTAAGGCAACGAGTGCCGCCCGTGTTGCACGATCGGCATCACCAGCAGCGGCAGCTTGATCACGCAGCCAGGTTGCGAGCGTCCACAGCTCGCCCGACAGTGACAACCCGTGCTCTGCGATCTCGAGTGCGTCCTGGGTCGCCCCATGCTCGAGCAGCACCTGCGCCAGAACCAGCGCATTCTGCGCTTGCGTGAGTTGCTCAAAGCCGTAGCGACGCGCCTCCGTCAGGCGGTCTAGCCGCACCAGCAGCGACACATAGCGATCGACCTGTCGCGTGGCGTCGGCCAGGTGCAGGGCCTCTTCAAGACGTCCCTGATGCTCCAGGATGTTGAGTCGAGCCATGGCGAGGCTGGACTCGGCCCCGGCGGTCTCGGTCTCAGCTCTAGCAACCTCCCCACGCAGCATCCGCTGCAGCTCTGGATCATCCCACCCTTGCAGGGCACCAACCCGAGCGGCTTCGAACGCCATGTCGATGCCGTACTCCGCGGCTTCGGTGTGCCAGTCCGCCAAACGCTCGGCCCACGTCTGTCGCTCTGCTGGACTGAGGTCGGCTGTCAGGATGGCTTCGGCCCACACCGCGGTGAGGTCGTCAAACAATCCATCTGCGTCACCGTCGGAGTCGTCCAAGTCCGTCCACCCAGTGACAAACTCGTCGGTGACTGCTTCGAGAATGGTGAGGGCGGTGTTTCCGTCGCCGGCCTCGATGTAGGGGCGCGCCTGCTCGGCGAGCTCGAAGACACCGAACGTCGCTTCGCCGAGATAGTCGCACGATCGCAACAAACTGCGCATCTGTCGACGAATCGCGGTCGCGGCTGCGGCTGTTGCTCGTCGTGCGCGGGTTACCGATCGCTTGGCTGATGAAGCGGGTGCCGCCGGCGCCGGTACACCGCCGAGGTTGCTGAGGTGGTCCTCGATCAGCTCAACCAGATTGGGCTGGCGGGCTGCCAAGCTCTCGACAAGTGCCTGCAGTTGCGCGCGATTCAGCACAGACAGGCGCGCTTCGAGCGTTGGACGCTCCCCGAAACGATCTGGGCGGAGTGGAACTCTGTCGGCGCGACGGAGACAGATTGGCGCGGTTTAGCGCGTGGCATCTTCCGACTCACACACAACCTGAAGTGAGCGCTTTTGCGGACGCTCCGCCTTGAATCGGCCGCGCCCCATTCTGGAACATCCTGCATCAGTCCCTTGACGAGC
>JAFAWJ010000946.1 GCA_019242065.1 Chloroflexota bacterium | reverse complement strand
GGTCATCGCCAGTGGCTTTGCGCTCATGAGCGACAGCCACGCAGCCCTGTATGTCGGCCTGGCCCTGGCCACGACCGCCCTGGGCACACTGCTGCCGATGTTGGGCGACGCGGGTGAGATGGACTCCGCCTTCGGAACACACGTGCTGGCCGTCGGCGCCGTCGGAGAGTTCGGTCCGGTGGCCTTGATGGCGCTCGTCTTCTCAGGACGCAGTGGGCTGGTCAGCGCGCTGGTGTTGAATCTCTTCGCTCTGGCCGTGCTGGGCTCGGTGCTGGTCGCGCGCCGCTGGCGTCCACGCCGCGTCAGCCGGCTCATCGAACGTACGATTGGCTCCTCCGGCCAGGTAGGTGTGCGCCTGACGATGCTGGTGCTGGTCTCGCTGGTGGTCCTCGCCACATTCTTCGGGCTGGAGTTTCTGCTCGGGGCGTTCGCGGCCGGGCTGGTTGTGGGTCAGGCAGTATCGCGTGTCGACCCGGGCCATCCCGTCGTCGAGTCCTTGCGGCAGAAGTACGAGGGCATTGGCTTCGGCATGCTCATCCCGATTTTCTTCATCGTGAGCGGCATGCAGTTCGACCTGCGCGGACTGCTGCAGAGCGGAGCCGCGGTGCTGCTGGTGCCGTTGGTCGCCGTGCTGTTCCTGGTCGTTCGCGGCGTGCCCGCCTACCTGGTGAGTGGCCGCGCGCTGCCAGCGTCGGCGCGTCCGCCGCTCGCCCTGTTCGCCGCCACCGAGCTGCCACTGGTCATCGCGATTACCGACCGTGGCGTGGCAGTGGGCGATGTATCCGCGCCGCTGGCGACGGCGATGGTCGCGGCGGGGATGCTGTCGGTATTCCTGTTTCCACCGCTGGGCCTTGGGCTGCGGCGCAGGTCGAAACGGCTGTCGCGCATCGGTCTCCAGCTCTGTTAGCCTCCGGCTGTGGACTTTGACGGCATTGTCATCGGCGCGGGGTTCAGCGGTCTGTATGCGCTGTACCGCTTACGGCGGCTGGGTCTGTCCGTCCGTGTGTTCGAACGTGGCAGCGGTATCGGTGGCACCTGGTTCTGGAACCGCTACCCGGGGGCGCGCTGTGACGTCGAAAGCCTCGACTACTCGTACTCGTTCTCACCCGAGCTCGAACAGGAATGGGAGTGGACCGAGCGCTACCCCACGCAGCCGGAAATCCTGCGCTATCTGAACCACGTTGCGGACCGGTTCGATCTCTGGCGGGATATCCAGCTCGAGACGACCATCGTCCGCGCGGAGTATAGCGACGCCGCGAATCGCTGGACCATCACCACCGCCGACGGACACACGTTCACGGCACGCTACTGCATCATGGCCGTCGGCTGCCTGTCGTCGGTCAACGAACCGACGTTCACGGGTCTGGAGACGTTCCAGGGCCAGTGGTACCAGACCAGCCGCTGGCCGCATGACAAGGTCGATTTCAGCGGACAGCGCGTCGCGTGCATCGGCACCGGCTCCTCCGGCATTCAGACGATCCCCCAGCTCGCCAGACAGGCGGCGCATCTGTACGTCTTCCAGCGGACGCCGAACTTCAGTATTCCGGCGCGCAACGCTCCGCTGGATACTGAGACGCAGCAACAAGTGAAGGCGACGTATCCAGAGCGACGCCAGAAAGCCCGCCAGTCCCGCGCTGGACTGGCGCTTGACCCGCCCTTGCGCGGCGCGCTGGACGACACACCGGAGGACCGCCAGAACAACTACGAGGCGGGCTGGAGGAAAGGCGGCATCGGCTCCGTCAACGGAGCGTACAACGACTTGCTCGTCAGTCCCGAGGCGAACCAGACCGTGGCCGACTTCGTCCGTGGCAAGATCCGTGAGATCGTGCACGACCCGGCGGTGGCCGAGGTGCTGATGCCCGTGGATTACCCCTTCGGCACCAAGCGTCTGTGCGTCGACATCGACTATTACGAAACCTACAACCGCGACAATGTCACCCTGGTCGACCTCCGGCGCGACCCGATCGAAGCGATCGTCCCCACCGGCATCCGCACCCGGTCGACCAGCTACCAGGTCGACAGCATCGTATTCGCCATTGGTTTCGACGCCATGACCGGACCGCTGTTCGACATCGACATCCGCGGCCGGGGTGGGCGGACCCTGAAAGACAAGTGGGCGGACGGCCCACACACGTACCTGGGCATCGCGACGGCTGGATTTCCGAATTTGTTCCTGGTCACTGGACCCGGCAGCCCATCGGTGTTGAGCAATATGGTCACGTCAATCGAACAACACGTGGAGTGGATCACGGACTGCTTGCGCTATCTCCGTGAGCATGATCTGGATTGCATCGAGGCGGACGTCGCGGCCGAAGACGCGTGGGTTGCGCATGTGAACGAGCTTGCCAGCCGGACGCTGTATCCGCTGGCCAAGTCGTGGTACATGGGGGCGAATATTCCAGGTAAGCCGCGGATCTTCATGCCGTACGTCGGGGGCGTGGGCGCGTATCGCATCAAGTGCGATGAGGTCGCCGCGCAGGGCTACGCGGGTTTTCTCCTGGCGCACGCGTAAGCCAGTCCGACCACGCATCGCCAGGCGTCAGCCCGCCTACTGGCGTCGGCGCGACGCCTGGGCAAGACCACGGCGGTGCATGCGGCACCTGCTGCGCGCCGCCGAGGTCGAGTCGAGGCCTGAGCGCCGCCGCAACGGCGGGCTGGATGGCTGAGCGTACTCTTACAGGCCGATGGCCTGCCGCTGGCTGAGGGCCAGCAGTCCGCCGTCCGCGGCGAAGGCGAGAACCTGCCTCGTCATACCTTTACGGTTAGCGGATGCCGGCGAAGAGGTCTTGCTCCAGCTCGCCTTCGGGGACGTGGTTCTCCACCAGGCTGCGTGCCAGCTCGTATTCGTCCCACGGGAACGCCTGGCGCAGCGCGTCGTCAGACAGGCGCAGCCACGTGCCCTCGGGGTCGATCTGGGTCCGGTGCGCCAGGAGCGACGCGCGCCGCACGGCCAGAAAGTCGCCGACGTCGATCCGCGTGGTGACCGTGTCGGCGGGGATCTCGGGCAGACCGCGCTCGCGGCGGCGCGCCTGCCACTTCTCGAACGGGTTCTCCTCGCCCAGCGCCGCGTACAGGGGCGCGAGTGCCTGCATTCGGTTGGCGGACATGCCACCACCGATGTAGTACATCTTCAAGGGCTGCCAGGGCTCGCCCGACCCGGGAAACTGATCCGGATCCGCGGCGGCTTCGAACGCCGGCCCCGAAATGTCGTGGACGCGGAGATGGTCCGGGTGGCCGTAGCCCTCACGTCCATTGGCGTACGTCACGATGACCTGTGGCCGCTCGGCGCGCAGGATGGCCACCAGCTTACCGACGGCTTCGTCGTGTGGCGCGTTGTGGAAGTTGTCCGGCCGCTGGTTCCAGTGTGTGCCGGGCATGCCCGAGTCGTGATAGCCCAGCAGGTGCACGGACGCGTAGCCGATCCGCGCCACGCTCTCCTGCAACTCCGCGGCACGCAAGGCCGGCAGGTTCGCCAGGACTTCCGGCGTATCCACCGCCTTGTTCAACACCTCGCCCGCCTCGCCGCCAGTACACGACACGAGGACCGTGCGCACGCCGGCCGCGGCGTATTTGGCCACGGTCGCGCTCCCCTTCGAGGCCTCGTCGTCAGGATGCGCGTGAATGGTCAGCAGGCAGAGCTGCGCGGGTGCAGGCGAAATCATCAGTGGTACGTGTCGCGTGTGACGTCGTGAATTGTAGTCAAACTGTCAAAAGCCGACACCAGCAGCGTCAGGCACTTCGCGCACGTCACGGCACCGGGCTCGCGCGTTCTGTCATCGTTCGCCTCAGCCACCGACTCGGGCGACTTGCCGCACGCCGTAGGTATGCGCCCCGTCCGCGCCATGTAGTGCGTCATCTCTCTGCATCCAATCATGACTAGCATGCAAGCTACGTGCTAACGGGCGGTGGAGCTCGAGTAAAACTCTTGTAAACAGATGAATATGTGTCGTGTTCTCGTGTGGACAACGACGATCAGGCAGACGCCAGCTGGTCCGCGTACTCCTTGCGAATCGTCTCGCCGCCACCCGACTGCCAGTCTTTCAGCAGTTGATCGTAGTCTGACATCGGCCGCCGGCCGGAAATGACGTCGTTGACACCATCGCCAAAGGTAGTCTCGAGGCTCCGACCTTTGCTCAAATACGTCTGCGAGAACGTCCCCCACGTCGGATCCTCGGCGCCCATCGCCAGCAGCGCCTGCTCGGCCTGCTGGTTGACTTTGCCGAAGTCCTGCAGGCCCGGGTAGTACAGGATCCACGGATGGCGCGACATGAACTGCCATCCGACGTACAGGCTGTTGGACGGACCGCTCGCCGTCGGCACCGGGTTGCCCGAGGCATCCAGATGGTAATCCGTGTCCTGGACCCCGTACTGGACCAGCAGGTCTTCTTGCGAGCCGAATGGCGCCGCCAACCAGTTGCACACGCGCAGGAGCTCGTCGATCCGATCCGACGCGGCTTTGCGAAATCCGTTGGCCAGCAGAAAGCCGGGGGTCATGAAGTGCGTCGGTTTCACACCAGACTGCGCGGCGAACGGCACCATCACGTTGAATTTCGCGGGAGGATTCTGCGACAGTCCACGCAGCCACAGGTCCGTCCAACCGCCGCCGAAGCTTTCCTGCACCACGACCAGCTTGCTGGCCAGGTAATTGTTGCGAGCAATCACCACGTTGTAGGTGGGTTGGTCGGGATCGTACACACCCGCCGCGAACAGATCGCGCGTATAGCCAACGGCAGCTTTGTATGCGTCCGTCTCGCGATCACGCAACAGTTTGCCGTCGCTGCCGAGCTGCCAGCCATTGGGCGCGCCGAACAACTGGGCGATCAGGCCAAACGCGAACTGGATCCCGGTAACCTGCTGTGGCGGGCCGCCGATTGCCCAGCGGTTGTCGTTCGGTCGGGTCAGTTGCTGCAGGATGCGCTTGAAATCGTCGGCGTCTTTCGGCGCGTAGCTGGGACCGATCTCCGCGTCCCACAGGCTGCTGTTGTTGAACATGATCGGACCGACGCGATATTGCTGGATCGGCAGCAAGTAGACGTGTCCGTTGATCACCGCACCGGAGTTCTTCCACGAGTATTGCGGCAGAACGGCAAGGTACGGGTACTTCTTGATAGCATCGCCCGCCAGAAACGGCGTCAGATCCGCCGCCTGCGACTGCAGAAACTCCGAGAGACGCTGCGAGGTGCCCAGGCCTTGCCAGAGCGCGAACATGTCGGGCAGGTCGCTGCCGGCCATTAGCGCGGCGAGCTTGGCGTTGTAGTCCGCCGGTGTCGTGAAGTTCATGCGGACTTCGGTGTTCAGTTGCTTGTTGACGGTCTGCCAGGAGGGGTTATTTTCGAGCGGCGTGGCCGGTGGATAGACGGCCTGAGTGAAATACGTGAGCGAGCCGCCGCGCCCGGGCGTCTCGGTCGCGGATTTCGCCGGATTGGCCGGGTAATTGGCGTAGGCGTTGTCGATCCACTGTCCGGTGCTCGGCAGGTCGGGCTTCGGCAAGAAGGTGTCGGGCACGCTGACGGGGTAGCCCGAGGGCGCCGCCGCGGCGTTCGAGGCCGCGGTCGGCGCGGCGGTGGCGGAGCCTGACGGAGCACCCGAGGGCGTGATTGGCGCCGCGGTTGCAGCGCCCGACGGAGCACCCGAGGCCGCCGGCTGGCACGCCGCCAGAAAAGCAACGGCGCCGCCCGTGCCGAGAGCCGCCAGCCGCAACAACGCGCGGCGATCGAGTTCGCGCCCCACGGATTTCAAACGTTCTGTCAACTAATGTTCGAGCGAGGCGTGGGCGTCATGCGTGAGACCTTGATCTTCTCACGGTCCATCATCTGGGGAATGGACGGAGCGATCTTCTCCTTCCATTCGGCACTGTCGTAGACCTCTTTGTACAGCCGTTCCCGGTCAGCTTCGCTCTCGAACCGACGGATCCAGACGAACAGGTCATCCTCCTCCTCGCCTACCCAGCTGCCGAGGATGGTCATGCCTTTGGCGGTCTGGAAGGGGATGATGACGTCCTCCATGTACTTGACCCAGTTCTCACGCTGACCCGGGCGCGTGCGGTACTGGCGCAGTTCGAACAGCATCTACCTGATTCGTCTCCCTGTACGTTGTTCCCGAAACACGGTATCAGTTTCTGGTTTTTACTGAACCCTCACCTGTTTGCGTATGGCCGCCTGGACGTGCTTCAGGCCGTTCTGGTTCGCATCAGGCAGGGCGCAAGAGAAGGCGTACTGGCCAGGCGTGAGGTCCAGCGTCAGCTAGTCGCTGCCTGAGGGAACGATGCCCTGAAAGCCACCGTTGCACGCCGCCGCGGCGGGACTGCTGGAAGCTGCGACAGACCCCGGCGTCGAAGCCACAGGCGCCACCGATTGACAACCGGCAAGGATCACACCCCCTGCCATGAAAACGACCATCCAGAACCTGTGCTGCACGGACCGAGCTG
>JAFAWJ010000847.1 GCA_019242065.1 Chloroflexota bacterium | reverse complement strand
ATTTCCCTGGCGGCGGCCACCTGAGCATCGAGTTCGTCGAGGCGGCGCTGGACGACGATCAGCCCCTGCTGGGCACCTGGCTGGAACTGCGGGCGGAGGACCCGGCGGCGGTCATGCGAGCAGCCCTCGACGCGGGGCTGCTCGAGGTCAAACACCCGGGTCATCCGTACTATTTCATGGCGCCCGGCGGTCAGGTGTTCACGATCGCGCCACTCCACTGAAAACCGTCTCTCTCAGAGTGCGTACAGCCGCTTGGCGTTGTCGTACGTCATCTTGTTCACGGCGGACTGCGGGATCTCGCCGCGGTCCACACGCGCCTGCAGGATGCTCATGAAGTCCAGCTCCTCCGCGAAGTCGTGATGGACGAAGTCCGAGCCCACGATCAAGCTATCCTCCCCGCTGCTCTTCAGAACGGTTGGCAGGTCCTCGTCGACGAAGCACGACACGTAGAAGTTATTCTTGACCAGCACGTCGTCCGGCACCTCGAAGTCAGAGGTACCCGCGACCGAAGTCGCCACACCAGGTCGCGAAGCGGCCTTGAACAGAATGCGCCGCATCTCATAGAGCACATAGGGCAGCCACGAGGCTGAGGACTCGACGAAGGCCCAGCGCAGCTTCGGGAATTGTTTGGGCACCTGCGCCGTCAGGAGCGTCTGGAAGGCGTTCAGCTCCGAGAGATGAAACCGGTGGAACGAAAAGAACGACAGCCGATCCAGCGGCATTGAGCCGCCGAAGCCGGTGCCGACGTGGAAGCAGATCGGCAAATCGAGCTTCTCCGCCTCCTCGTAGAAGCGGAAGAAATACGGCTCGGCTGGCCAGAAACCCGCCTCCGCGTCGCCCTTCTTGAGCACGCCGCACGCGCCGTGATCACGGGCGAAGTGCAATTCTTCGATCGAGTCGTCGATGGAGTGGAGCGCCGGCAACATGATCCAGCGCAGCCGTCCGCCCGACGTGCTGGTCCGGTCCGCCAGCCAGCGGTTGTAGCTACGGGTCAGCGCCAGCTCGGCCTCGGGCGATTCGATGCCTCCCGCCGAGAACATGGTCGGATAGATGACCTGGGTTTGCACGCCCATGTCGTCCATCGCCTTGAGGCGGGCCGGAATGTCCGTCAATTCGCCCATCACGTTCCAGGGGTCGCCTTCGCTGGGTCGGCGGCGACCGCGCGGCAGGCCGTTCACCAGCCAGTACGCGCGCGACGACCCGGAGGACGTCGGCATCTCGCCTTTGGAGGGCTTGAAGCGCTGCTCGGCGTCGCTCAGATAGCTGAAGGTCGTGTCACACTCGGTGACGTGCGTGTCTGCGTCGATAACCATGTCACACTCCTCGCGAAGATTCTGGGTCAGTCCGCGAACTGCACGTTTGATCTGCGCGGCCGATTGCGCTTGACTTCGAACAGATAGGGCGCTTTGAGCGCGGTGTAGACACTGTCCCACAAGGCCAGCGCTTCGTCTTCCTCTGGCACCGGATCCACAACTGGCCCAAAGATTCCGATGTCGGAGCCGGTCAGGGCGATGGTCGGCGTGCCGAAGGCATCCAGCTGCTTGACGGCCGCGTGGTGCTCCGCGAACCACTCCTCCTCCGTGGAGGGGTCGGCCATCGCGTCTTCGTACAGAGACTCCGGCAGTCCCGCCTGGTGCATGCACTGCGCTTGCAAGGCGCGGTACGTCGGATCCGACACGTCAGCCCGAAGCTCCTTGTGCGGCCGCTGGCCCCAGGTCAGCAGCTCGTGGGTGCCGAAGATGGCATTGCCGTACGCCACGTACAGCCGGTCCAGCGCCTCGTTCCCACCGTGGCGGCGGGCCATGATCAGCGTGCGATTGAGTCCGGCGGCGTGAATGTGTCCCACGTTCGGGTCTTTGGTCCAGTCCTCGGGACTGTTGATAACCGCCAGCGCCAGAAGCTTCCAGTTGACCTTGATGTTGCGCACCCTGGCGACGCGGCGCATCCAGATGGACGTCCGCCAGGCCCAGCCGCAGACAGGCTCGAAATAGAAGTCAACTTCCACGGGACTAGCGGCCATGCGCTGCTCCCACTGCCGCATCGGCCGCGGTCTTACCCCATAGCTCGCGGCTGGCGATGGCCGCGCCCTGCACCAGCGATGCCAGCTTGGCCCACTGGATGGTCGGGTGGGCGCGAATCTGGTCCCAGTACTGTGAAAAACCACAATCCACGCCGACGATGAGATTCTCCTTGCCGACAACGCTGGCGTAGTTTTTGATGCGCCAGGCGATCAGGTCAGGGTGCTCGACGACATTGGTCGACTGTGAGACCAGCCCGGGAATCAGGATTTTGCCGTCTGGCAGGGGGATGTCTTTCCAGACCATCCATTCGTGTTCGTGACGCGGATTGGCGGCCTCTACACCGTACGCCTGGGCTTTGATCTTGAGCATCTGCGGCAAGATCTCGACCAGTGGTGTGTCCGTCGTGTGCGGTCGGTTGTTGCTGCCCCAGCAGTGGTGATAGCGGACCCGGTCCTCGGGGATGTCGCGCAAGGCGTGGTTGAGGACTTCGACGGCCAGCTCTCTGGCGCGTCGTCCGTCGTCAGCGGGC
>JAFAWJ010000117.1 GCA_019242065.1 Chloroflexota bacterium | reverse complement strand
TGAGTGAACGCTTACTAACCTATACTGGTCGGGACATGACGCGCATGTTGCCTCTGCCGACGCATGTCCTAAGGAGACGCCATGGCCGCGGCTAATCCGCCTGCCGGCGCCATGCCGGGCGCCCTCGCCCCCGCGGCGCCACGTACTGGCTGGCTTGGCCTCGAATACAAGTGGCTCGTCCTGATTGCCCTGCTGCCAGGCTTCACGGTCTTCCTGCTGGACGTCACGATCGTCAACGTCGCGCTGGCCAGTCTCGGTGCTGCCTTCAACGTCAACTACGCCACCGTGCAGTGGGTCATCACTGGCTACTCGCTGGCCAGTGGCATGGCCACCCCGATGGCCAGCTACCTCGAACAGCGCTTCACCATGAAGCGCGTGTGGGTCACGGCGCTGGCGGTGTTCACCGCGTCGTCGGTACTGTGCGGTCTGGCGCCAGCCTTCTGGGTGCTGGTCGTCGGGCGCATCATCCAGGGATTTGCCGGCGGCATGATGCTGCCGATGGCCATCTCGACGCTGTTCCAGGTGTTTCCACCGAGTCAGCGCGGGCAGGCGATGGGCTTCTTCGCGATCCCGATGGTGGCTGGGCCGGCACTCGGTCCGACCATCGGCGGCTACATCGTGACCAACTGGGACTGGCGACTGGTCTTCTTCGTCAACCTGCCGATCGGCGTGGCGGCGGTCGTGCTGAGCATGCTGGCGCTGCACCCCGGCCGGCCGCGATTCGGCATAAAATTCGACACGCTGGGCGCCATCCTGTCGTCGCTCGGGTTTGGCCTCACGCTGTACGGGTTATCGCGCATCGACAGCGACGGCTGGGAATCCGTCACGGTGCGAGCGCTTGTCGGCACGGGCCTGGTGTCGCTGACCGTGTTCATCATCCACGAGTTGCGCACGAGCCAGCCGCTGCTGGACATGCGTCTGTTCGCGCGGTTCCAGTTTCTGATCGCCAACGTGGTTGGCTGGGTCAGCACCATCGCGCTGTTCGGCGCCGAGTTCCTGCTGCCACTGTATCTGCAGAACCTGCGCGGCCTGACCGCCGTCGAGACGGGTCTGATGCTGATGCCGCAAGGTCTGTCCGTGGCTATCGCCGGTCCCATCGCGGGTCGCCTGGTGGACCGCATCGGAGCGCGCTGGGTCTCGATGTTCGGTTTCGCGTTGCTGTCGATCAACACCTGGCAGATGTCGCAGATTACCCTGACGACCAGCTTCGACACCCTGAAGTGGCTGCTGGTCATCCGTGGTCTGGCACTCGGGTGCACGATGCAGCCAACCCAGCTCAGCGCCATGGCGGTCGTGCCGCCGCAGCTGCGGACGAACGCGAGCTCGGTGAACAACGCCATGCGCAACGTCTTCCAGTCGTTCGGCGTGGCACTGCTGTCGACGGTCGTGACCACGGCCACGGTGGTGCACAGCGTGCAGCTCAGCTGGCAAGTTCGCGCCGACACGATGCAGGGTCAGACCGTGCCCCAGCTGAGCAACATGCTGCAGCAGAATTACGGCTTGAGCAGCGCGGCGGCCAACCTGGCAGCCGTGGGCGCGACGCTGCAGCTGATTGGCCAACAGGCCTCGGTGATGGCCTTCGGCGATGCCTACCGCATTACGTTCTTCGCGGCGGTGATTGCCTTTTTCCTGGCGTCACTGTTGCCGGGGAAGATCAAGAGCGATCCCTCGGCAATGCCGGGCGGCCACTAAGCGCGCGCGACTCTCGGACTTTTCTCCCGCGTGAGCCGCCGCCGCGGATCACGCTCGGCAAATCGCGCGCGTCCGGGCAGCAGGCGCCCTGCGCGGCCGTGCCCTACATCGGAGCGAGGACGGCCGCCGCAGCGCGAAACGCTGTGCGTCCACGACCCAAGATTCACACGTGACCACGCCGGCTAAAGTCATGTGTGGCTCGCCAGCGCGACGGTTGCTGCGCCCGTGAAGCTTAGGATGCACCAAGTCACCGTCGCTGGCGTCACGGGCGTGATAGTCCAGATCCTTCGAGCTCAGATTCGCAAGTAACCGCGCCCACGGGAGTCGTCCAGCGCGTCACAGGCGTCGCACCTGCGATGCGTCCTGGCTTTTTGAGCCGAAGGGATTAGCAGGTAGCCGCCGTCACCGCACATGGCCGTGTGAGCACCGCCTGCGCCTCCTGCACCTGATGGCTCGCCGTCCACGTCAGCTCCCGCGCCGACAGGCTGTGCCAGCCACCCTGGTCGTTGCCATTGATCGACACGCGATAGTCGGCCGCGAAATTGATGGCCAGCGTGACCACATACGCGTCGGCCGAACCGTTGACGCCCAGTGAGCTCCAGCCGTACGGATGCTGGATCGGCGATTGGTGCGAGGCGTCGACGTACGGCACCCCCAGGGCAGCCGGGCAATCGCCCTGCCCACCGCAGGCGAATCCAATCGAATGATTGTCGCCAAAGTCCCAGTCGTAGTGATTCGGGTACAGGCGCACCTCGACGACAAACGTGGTGTCCGTGGTCACACAGTCCTGATGTGTCGCGGGTCGGCTATCGGCATCCAGCACCGCCAGGCCCCCAGGTCCTCGCTCGGACACGAGGTGGCAGACCGTTTGCGTCTGCACGACGGTTTCTGACTGGGACAGCGTCCCGCCGTCGTAACCCTCGACCCAGAACCACGTCGGCACGTTGACCATGCCCCTGGCGGGATTCATGCCAATCCGCAAGTCCGGCGGCGGCAACTGCGCGGCCATCTGAACGGCAAGTGGGACTGGGTCAAAGGCAGCCTGGGTCGGAACCGACACGCAAGGAATGCCGCCCAGGGCGCCAGGTGGCAGGAACATATAGTCGTCGCGGCGGCAGAAGATCGGGACTGACAGGATGCTGCTGTTGGTGTTGGCCGAGGGGCGAGAAGTGTCAGATGCGGCATTCACTTGCCCACCTGGTATGTTGCCCGCGGCAGAAAGCGACGCGATGGGTCCACTCTGACAGTTAAATTCCGATGACGCGTGGACAGACCAAATACCGATGTTAGAGTCAATTCTGGAGTTTGGTCCCGTTGGTGTGAACAACGGC
>JAFAWJ010000052.1 GCA_019242065.1 Chloroflexota bacterium | reverse complement strand
AACTTCCGCCAGCCCGAAGAAGGCCTGGGCTTCGACGGCAGCCCCGTCGCCCACATGTGGCGCACCCTGATGTGGCCCACGCGTATGTTGTGATTTTGGGACGAGCCCGCGCATGCGCGGGCTCTCCGAGTGGCGCATGCGCCACTCGGCCCAGCGGCACATGTGCCGCTGGGTGCTAACGCACCGGGTCAGGGGGCTGCCGCCCCCCGCCGCCGTTCGCTGCGCTCACTCCCGCGGCGTCCCCCCGCGTACGTGCTGTCCGCGACGCCAACGTCCACAAGTCGCCCGCGTCTACGAACGCCCTCTCGCGTTCACGACGATCTCCTCGCCTCCGCCCCGCCGGGGGACTAGCAGTGTCGATCTAACCCAGCCGAACAGGAGACGATACAACCTGTGCCGAAGCCGCGTTACCACATGGCGCTGTCGCTCGGGCTGGCAGCGCTCGTGGTGGCCCGCACCCGACGCTGGCAATCGGCGGTGCCGATTTTGATCGCCGGCGTCCTGGTCGATATCGACCACGTGGTGGACCTCTTCGCCAATCGACGAGGCGCCGACCTGCGCTGGACCATCCTGCCGCTACACGCCTGGGAGTGGGTCCTGACCCTGCTGACGCGCCGCACGCCCGTTGCCGACGGCCTCGCCGGCGGACTCGCCGCGCACCTTGCGCTGGACCAGCTGAACGACGCCATCACCCATCCCTTCTTTTACTGGATCAGCCTGCGCGCGCTGCACGGCTTCCGCGCGCGTCCGCCGCTGATCGTCCCCGAGCGCTACGAGCGCGGCGCCCGCTGGATGGGCAGCGGCCCGCTGGACTGGTTTTAAGAAACCTACGACGCTTTTCGACGGTAAATCCGCCACCCATCGAAAATCGGGTTCGCCGGACTGTTCGCCAGCTCGTACTGGCGCGCAAGAAAGTCCTCCAGCTCCGGAAACTCCAGCGTATGCGCCCGCCGCAGCCAGGGCGTGTCAATCGCGATCACCTGCGGCGGCGCGTGTTCGAGTACTGTCATCACTTCCGCCCGGTTCTGCTGCAACTGCGTATGAAACGCGTAGTCGTATGACAGTCCAATCGTGTGCAAATACCGCGTCGCCGGAATGCGCCCACTGAGTGCATAAACCTGCGGTCCATTACCCCACACGAACAATGAGCCGGAGCCGCTGGACACCGCGCCGGCGACGAACTCCTCTGTCGAATGCGTATTCGACGCAATGCGACTGAGCCACGCGTTGCCATACTGGTGGTATTGAAACTCGCTGGCGCCCGCCAGTAGCAGCACCGAGGTGACCGCCACTCCGACGCGCACAACCGGATGTCCCATCCGCCACAATCGCGTGATCGCATAGCTCCCCAGGACCGAAAGCGGTGGGACGAGCACCAGATAATAGTTCAGGTGCAACTGGGCGCCGCCGGAGAGCACCGTCGCGGCGCTGGCAACCAGCCAGCACACCACCAGCGAGCTGCCCGTCGTGATGGTGCGCGGTCTCCAACACACCAGGGCGAGTCCGGTGAGTCCCACCACCCACAATCCGGCTTGTGAGCCGCTGAAGACCGCCCAGGTCTGGCCCACCAGCTGATCCAGAAACCCGTTCACGTTTGCCGGGCGGCCCACGTAATAGAGGTTGAAGAGCACGGCCTGGTCGATCACCGCACGCAGCGCACCCGCCCTGGCCAGCAGAATGCCGACCGCGCACACGATCGCGGCCGCACCGCAGGTCAGTGCCGCACAGGCCGCGAGCGCAGCAGCCCATCTCGACCGATTGCCCAGCCTGACTGCTCGCCCAAGCGCCCATACTCCTACACCTGCCAGCAGCACGAAGCCAGTTTGCTTGACGAGTCCGGCGACACCACCCAGCACGCCGGCCAGCACCAGCCACCGCAAACGGTGGCTTCTTCCATAGTTCAGGGCGGCCGCATAGGCAAGGGTGGTGGGCAGCAGAATGTACAGGTCCGCCACACCGCCGCCACCCGTCAGCTGTAGCATGCTGCCGAAGACCGCGCACAGCAGACCCGCGAGCGCACCCGCCGCCTCGCCATACAGCCGCCGGCCCACCCACCCGACCGCCACCGACAGCAGCACGGTGTACACCGCGTCAAAGATCGAAAGCGCAATCTGCGCACACGGAAACGTGTGCTCGGGGACGGGTCCGAACGGCACGCGCACCGCGCACGTGGCCGAGTAATCAGGCGCAAGCTCGAGGACTCCGGCGTACAGGTAGTACAGCGCGGGCGGCTTGGTGTCCCAGGTGTCGCGACCGACAACGCCACCCCGCTTGAGGATTTCGCCGGCGGTGATGAACAGACCCTGATCCGACGTCAGCGGCAGAATGGCCGAGGCCACGCGCGGCGCGATGATCGCCCCGAGCGCGATCAACACCACACCGGCATACGCCGCGTGCACCCATAACGTGCGTCGCGACTGGAGGCTATCGGTCACCGTCCCGATCAGGACCGACGACTGCAGCGTGGGTGCAACCGTAGGTGCCGTCACGCGCTGGCGGCCAGCCGCCTCGAAGCACTCATGGGTTCTGGCACGAACCGGTAGCCGACGCCGGGCTCGTTGACGATCAGACGTGGGCGCGCCGGGTCGGGGGCGATCTTGCGCCGCAGTTGTTTGATGTACGTCCGCAGACTCTCGAGCGCATCTTCATGCGCCGGGCCCAGGATTGAGCGCAGCAGTGAAGCGTGGGTCAGCACCCGATCCGGATTGGTCACCAGCACGCGCAGCAGCGCGTACTCCGTGGGCGTGAGGTGGACCTCGTTGCCGTCGACCAGAACCCGACGCGCAGCCAGGTCAACCACCAGCGCGCCGGCGATGACGCGCGAGGTTTCGTCGTGGCGCCCCTGCTCGCGTCTGAGGCTTGCCCGGATGCGCGCTCGGAGCTCGGCAGGTCCAAACGGTTTGGTCACGTAGTCGTCTGCGCCAGATTCCAGCGCGGCTACCTTCTGGGATTCCTCGCCGCGGGCCGACAACACCAGGATGGGCACGCCGCTCCGCTCGCGCAGACGCAGACACACGTCGATGCCATGCATGCCCGGCATCGCCAGGTCCAGGATGACCAGGTCGGGCTGCTCGCGCGCCGCTGTGTCGATGGCCGCCGGCCCGGACGCCGCCGTCGAGACGGCGAACCCCCAACCGCCCACCAGGGCGCGTAACGCGTCCCGCACGGCGGGCTCGTCGTCGACGATCAGGATGTGCGGAGTTTCGA
>JAFAWJ010000377.1 GCA_019242065.1 Chloroflexota bacterium | reverse complement strand
GAGTCCGCCGGATCGACGATGACTTGACGGAAGACCTCGCCCGTGAACAACGGGCTGACTGCCGGTTGACGGGGCAGGTTGCCAGTGCTGACGACTTTCATACCCTGCCCATTGTAGCCGTCAGCTGACAGCTGTCAGCTGACGGCTTTTTAGCTACTCGCGGGTAATACCGACGATCTCGGTGGCTCCGGCGGCCTCCGCTTGCCGGATGGCTTCGGCCATCGACGCTGCGCTGAACACCCGCGTGGCGGTGAAGCTCACCCGCCAGCTGCGCCCGCCACTGGAGGACCCGCCGGCCGTGCTGGCCGCCGACCCCGGCCGCCGACCGCGGCGTGCGCCGCCGGTGGTGGTGCTGCCAGTGCGCGCTCCGCCCCGGCGGCCACGGCCCGTGCCGGTGGTGGCCGCCGCCGTAGCGGCCGTCGCCCCAGCCGCCGCCGCTCCACGTCGACGCCGACCGTTGGTGGGTGCCGTCGCCGTGCCGGTGCTGGCCGCCGCGCCACTCCGCGGCCGTCGCCCACGCCGACCGGTGCCAGTTCCGCTCGCGGCGGCAGCCCCACCGGCGGCTCCGCTGCCGGGACGGCGGCCGCGACGGCCAGTGCCGGTGCTGCCCGAGGTGGAGGTGCCACCAGCGCCACTGGTCGACGTCCGACCCCGCAGCGACGCACCATGCCGCTGCGCGACGCGATACACCGACGACTCACCGATCCCGTACCGCTTGCTGATTTCGGACACCGGCGTCTCGGTCTCAGCGTACAGGCGGGTAACTTCCTTTTCCTGGTCCTCGGTTAACTTGCGGCGGGAACCTGTTGCCCCTTCGGTCCCACCTCGGGCCTCCGCTCCTGTCTCCGTCTCCGTCATCACCACACTCCTAGTTCTCCGTCAGCCGAAGATTCAGCATGCGGACACAGTGCATACCGGTGGAGGTCACGACCGCGACGTTCGTCGTGGTCGGCGCCCGATTCTCGCCAAGCGGGTGTCGTTCTCCAGCGCAACTGACGGGTGTCCACTCCGGACAATAGCACAAAACAATCCAGCGTGCTGGAGTCAACCCATTTTATTGACATGACGGGTGCCGCCGCGGCTGATAGCCCGCGTGCAGCACGCTGACAATCGACGGTGGCGTCAACAGAGTGACCTCGGTCCTGGTTGGACGGGGTGCACGTGCGACGTACCGGTCGGCTGACCAGGCCCACACCGACTCGCCACGCACTAACCACGCACCTCCGTCCAGCAGGACGTAGCTGCCATCCGGCAACGTGTCGATCTGCGCGAAATGGGTGCGTTTGAGAAATGGGCGGAGGCGGCGCTCGGCGTGGAGGACGCGGTCGATTGCGTCGGCGTTCACCGGCGCATCCGGGTAAGCGGTGCGCCAGGCGGCCTGGAAGGCGCGATAGTCGGCGTGGCGACACTCCGCACACGGGCGGTGGCCGTCGGCCAGCGCGGCGGCTTCGTCCAGGAAGAAGAGCTCCGTGTAGCTGCCGGGCGTCATGACGGAGCGCCGTCGGCCGCGGAATTCCAGGCGGCACGCGATCCAGCGGCGCACCTGCCAGTCGCGCACAATCCGCCGGTCGGCGTCGTGCAGGATGCCGCGGTTTCCCATGAGCGTCCCACGTGCGGGCACGGCGACAATTTCGCCGAGCGGTGTGGCGCGGTTTCTCAGCGTCAAGGGAGGCGCTCTACACGCGTCGGCGCAGGAGACAGAACTCGTTGTCCTCCACGTCGGCCAGCACGATCCAGCTGACGTCCTGACTCTGGCCCACGTCGACGCGCCGGGCGCCCAGGCGCATCAGGCGGCGCAGCTCGTTCGATTGGTCGGTGTCGGTGGGGTTGACGTCGATGTGAATGCGATTCTTAGTGGTCTTCTCCTCGGGCACCGGAACGAAGACGAGGGTCGGCGCCGACGGGCCGCCGCCACTGGAGCCGCGTGGAGGCCCGATTTCGATTTCACCCTTCGGTCCTCGGTCGGTTACCTGGTAGTCGAGGACCGCTGCCCAGAACTCCGCGACGCGAGCTGGATCTCGGCAGTCGATGACCAGCTCGGTAAAGCGCGCACCCATGACACGTAAGTCTAGGTGCGAAGATGATCTCCATGAACTCCGAACATTTGCGGCTGTGTTCCAGTGAAGAGTGGGCCGCGACCGTCGAGCACGAGATCCTGCCGTGGGCGATCGGCGCGCATGACCTGGGAGACGACCTCCTCGAAATCGGCCCCGGTCCGGGACTCACCACCGACCGCCTGCGCCACCTGGCCCCGCACCTGACCGCGGTGGAGGTCGACCAATCTCTGGCCGACGCGCTCAGGACTCGCCTGGCGGGCTCGAACGTGGAAGTCGTGCACGCCGACGCCGCCGCGCTGCCGCTCGCCGACGCCCGCTTTTCGGGCGCCACGTGCTTCACCATGCTGCATCACGTGCCGTCGCCCGCCGACCAGGATCGTTTGTTCAACGAGCTGCACCGCGTGCTGCGACCCGGGGGCGTGCTGGTGGGTGTCGACAGTCTTCCATCAGCCGAGTGGCTGGCATTGCACGCGGATGACACCTGCGTGCCCGTCGACCCGACGGAGCTGCCCGCGCGGCTCACGCGCGCGGGCTTCGTCGACGTTGAGGTGGAGCTGAGCCAGCCCCGCCCGTCACGTCGGTTTCGTTTCGCGGCTCGAGCTGGCCTCAGTCCTCGCGGGTAACCGCGATCACGTCAGTGGCGCCGAGGCCTTCCAGCTGGCGCAGCACCTCCTGGATATCGGTGGCGCGGACCACGCGCTCCACCTGGTATTCGACGACGAAGCGTTGACCACTCGCCACCGGGAGCGACGGGGTGGCGGGTCGTGGCGTGGCACGGCGCGCGGGCGCACGTCGCGCTCGGGCGGGTCGCGTGGGAGCCGCGGGTGTCCGCCGTTGTCGGCGAGCGCGCGGTTGGCGAGCCGGTTTCGGTTCGGGCGTCGGGGCTTCCTCGACGAGCGTCTCGATGATGGCCTCGGCCACCACCTCCTCGAGCACCTCGACCTCGCCCTGCTCCGACTCGAGCACCTCCGCGATCACCAGCTCCGCGGGAACGATGGCCACCTCCACGTCGGCTGGCGGCGGGGTTTGTGCCGGTTCTGACGGCATCATCTCGGACTCGTTGGTTACTACCACACTCAGCTCGCTGACCGAGGTCGGTTCGACCACATCACTCAGACCAACCTCGCTGTAGTTGCCGTTCACCGCTGCTCCTTGCGGTTCCAGAACCGCAACAGCCGGTGCACAAAAGTCGCACTGGCGGGCCAATGCGGCAGTCTTTTCCCGTGCCACACGGACATTGCGCTGCGTGGCGGACTCACCTTTGACTCGTGGCAGCGTTACCAACGCTGCGTGGCCGCACTGAAATTGCAGGCGTGCCGGGATAACGGAGGACATCATTTTCGGGCGCTCTAATACTAACGGAGGAGAAGGCCCTGTGTCGCGACATATGTCAAGATCAGCCCATTCTCAGTCAATTCTTATGCGACGGGAGCCAACTCGCGCGCTGGCGAGGCGCTCGGGTACATAGCTGGCAGCATCTCTTCGCGCCAATCCACTCCGTCCGGGACGATCCGCTCGACCGCGCGTAACCCGTAATAGCTGGTGTCGGCGGCAGGTGCATCACCACCTTCCTCCACGCTCCTGATGGCCTGGAGCAGCAGCCGCCGCATGGCAATGATCGCCTTGTCCGCCGGACCGAGGTACTCCTCACTGCGGTCGACGATGGGTCCCATGCTTTCTTGCACAGCGCGATCCTGGGTGTTGACGCCCTCGATGCCCGAGAACGTGTCGGTGCGCTGCACCTGGCGGTCGATGCCCCAGTTGTTGCGGCTGTTGCGAATCGACTGGAACGTCGCCTGGTCGACGTGGTCTGGGCCGTTGCCGTTGCCGTACTCGCGGCGTTGCTCGTCGTTGAGCGCTTCGTCCAGGCTGTACATGAAGTTCCAGACCATGCAGGTGTGATCGTCCATCGGCACCCAGAAGTGGCCGGGCCCCGCATCGCTGGGTGACTGGATCAGCACGGATCCGAACAGAGACGCGGGGCGCAGCTGCGTGAATGGCATCACGTAGTGGTAGCCGCGGACATACCGGCCACCCTCGGGCAGCTTGCGCACGCCCGCGTAGCGGTAGCCGTAGTCGGTCAGGTCCACTTCGAGCGTCGGTGCGCCACCGCGCACGAACGGACTGCGCGGATCAATGCCCGGGCGCTGACTGGTGGCGGACAGCGCACGATGCAGGATCGGCGCGTGCGATGTATCGATTCCGCCCTCCAGGGCTTGCAACCAGTTGCACTCCTCGATCACCTTCGAGACGTGGCGGTGAGTGGCCGCCACCTGGGTGAATTCGAAGTGGGGCGGCGGTGGCGTCCTGGCAGTCGGACCCAGGTACGCCCACACGATCCCGCCCACCTCCAGGGTCGGGTAGTGCTTGATGTGCACCTTGTCGGCGAAGCTGTTTTCGCCCGGCTCGTTCATCTGGTCGACACAGTCGCCATCCACGTCGAACTTCCAGCCGTGATACACGCAGCGCAGACCGCATTCCTCGTTGCGGCCCAGCCACAGCGACACCCGTCGGTGGGGACACAACTCGTCGATCAACCCGATGCGGCCGCGTGTGTCGCGAAACGCGACCAGACGCTCGCCCAGGATCTGGACCCGCACCGGCTCCCCATCAGGTTCAGCCAGCTCACGTTCCAGCAGGATGGGCATCCAGTAGCGCCGCATGACCTCACCCATCGGCGTGCCAGGCCCCGTTCGGGTGACCAGCTCATTCTCCTGTCGACTCAACATGGAACGAACCTCCTCGCTTTGAATCCGGTTGCCTTAATCTTATGTGTCTGCATGGCCGTCATCACGTTCTCGCGCGAAGCTCACAGTGGCACACAGGACCTGGCGCGTCTGCTCGCGCAACGCCTCGGCTACCGCTACGTTGGCCGCGACGAGCTGACCGAGGCAGTCACCACGCGCAGCGGCATCCGTCGCCACTCGCAGAACAGCGAAAGTGAGGGGCGCTCACTATCCCTGTGGGAGTCTCTGGGCGAACAGCTCAGCGGCGACCGCGAGGCCTACGTCGGCGCACTCAAAACCATCGTCACCGAGCTGGCGCTGGGGGATAACGTCGTGCTGGTCGGCCACGGCGCGGGCCTGTTCTTGAGCGACATGCGTACCGTCGTTCGCGTGTTCATCGTGGCGCCCATGGCTGACCGTCTCGAACGGCTGCGCGCGGAGGGCCTCGAGGACCCCGCGCGCGCCCGTTCCCTTATCGACGAACAGGACCGTGAGTCGGCTGCGTATCTGCGCTACCTGTTCGGGATCGACTGGTTGGACCCGCACCAGTGGGACCTGGTGATCAACACCGGTCGCGCCGACCCGGAGGCCGCCCTCGACATGCTGACGCATTACACCCAATCCCTGCTGCGCGACCAGGCTGAGTATGCCGACCTGGAGCGCAGACAGCTCGTCAATCGCGTCGAGCAGGCGGTGCTGGAGGCTGATCTGGGCGTCGACAAGCTCAGCGTGTTCTTCGCTGGCGACACCCTGACGCTGCGAGGTGAGGCGTTGACGGTGGCGGATCGCGACGGGAGTGAGGCGCTCGCCCACTCGCTGGCACACGACGTGCTCGTCGACAATCAGATTGTGCTGCGGCCGCCCTCGACGGCCTGAGCCACGTCGCGCGCTTGCATATCCTGGCGGGATGGATCTTGGACTGCGCGACAAAGTGGCGATCGTAACGGGCTCCAGCCGCGGACTCGGCAAAGCGAGCGCCACGGCACTGGCGGCGGAGGGCGCGCGCGTCGTCCTGAATGGGCGCACGCCTGACAGCCTGGAGCATACGGCGGCCGAGCTGCGCGGGCGCGGCGCGACGGTCGCCGCCGTGGTGGCAGACGTGAGCACCGAAGGCGGTTGCGCGGACCTGGTCGAACGCGCCGAAGCGGAGTTCGGCGGCCAGGTGGATATCCTGGTCAACAATGCCAGCAGCGGCGCACGCGCGGGCATCAGCTCGACGGATGCCGACTGGAGTTCGGCTATCGAGGGCACCTTCTGGCCGTCGCTGCGCTTGACGCGGCTGGTGGCGCAGGGCATGCGCGCACGGCGGTCTGGGGTGATCGTCATGATCTCGTCAATTTACGGTCGCGAAATGGGCGGGGCGGCGTCGTACCAGGTCTTCAAATCCGCGCAGCTCAGTCTGGCGAAATCGCTGGCGCACGAGTTTGCGCCGGACAACGTGCGGGTCTTGAGCGTGGCACCCGGATCGATCGCGTTTCCAGGTGGCAGCTGGTGGCAGCGGCAGCAGTCCGATCCTGAGGCGATGGCGCGCTTCATCGCGCAAGACATGCCGCTCGGCCGCTTCGGCCGCGCCGAAGAAGTCGGCGACGTGGTGGCGTTCCTGTGCTCGGAGCGAGCCAGCCTGATGACCGGCGCGTGCATCCCCGTGGACGGCTGCCAGGGCCGCTCGCTGATCTGATTTCCCCTATCTATCGATATCCAGTCACCGGAGGTGCTCCAGGAGGTCACCGATGACGCGGACCACCAGGGTTGGGCGCGCCTCGGCCGGAGTGGCGGCCACGTCCTCCGCTCGCGACGTCCCACTCAGCACCAGCACCCCTGTGGCGCCCGCCGCCCGGGCCATACCAATCTCGAGCCGCACGTCGTCGCCCACCACCGCTAGCTGCGAGACTTCGCACCCCAGCACCCGCGCAGCCATGTCCAGAACCAGCCCGGACGGCTTGCCCACAACTATCGGCTCCGCCCCCGTCACGTGGCGGATCCCCGCCGCGATCGCCCCCGACGTACTCGGTAGCCGCCCACCGCTGGAGGCAAACGACGCGGCCATCGACGTCACCAGCAGCGGCGCTCCCGCCCAGACCGCGCGGCACGCCGCGGTCAGCTTGGCGTAATTGAACTCCGGATCCGCCCCGATGAGCACCGCGCGCGCCGCGCTCGCCTCCTCCAGCGAAGCAAGATGCACGCCTGCCGACGCCAGCGGCTCGAACAATCCATCCGTGCCGAACGCCAGGACTGGCTCGCCCGGCAGCGTCGCGCTCAAATACTCCGCTGCCACGCTCGCCGGTGTCAGCATTTCCGAGTCCCGCACGTCCAGGCCGAGGCCCCGCAGCTTGGCGGCCACGCTGGCCGGCCGTTGCCCCGTGCCGTTGGTGAAGCACGCGTAGCGCGTGCCACGTGCCTGCAGCAGGCTTAAGACCGCACCGGCGCCGTCGAGTGCGCGTGCACTCCCGGCGCCAGTATTGGGATCCTCCGACAGCACCAGCGTGCCGTCGACGTCAAAGAGGAAGGCGGCGACTCCGTTCAGGACCAGGATGTCTTCGGCTTGTCCTGAAGCTCGCCGTCGACGTACAGCCCGTCGACGCGCTCGTTGAAGAACGAGATCAACCCGCGGATCTTCGGACATTCAGGAATCGGGTCCTGGTACGACCACGCCACGTCACGGCCCGACGCGTCGCCCTTGAGCTTCCAGTACGAGGCCGTGCCCTTGTACGGACACACGGATGACGTCTCGGTCGGCTCGAGCAGGTCCATGCGGACGTCGGACACCGGCAGGTAGTAGCGCGTCGGGAGTCCGGTCTCGAACAGCAGGCGCGGCTGGCTGGATTCGGCCACCGTCTGGCCACCGATCTCGACTCGCACCTGGCGGCTGCTCGGCAGCACGTCGACGCGGTGATACGGATCGCGCGCGTGCTTGAAGACTTCCTCGTCCTCTTCGTACCAGGCGTCGACACGGTTCCAGTAGAAGGCGCGGTAGTCGCGAATGTCTTCGCGGCCGGGGAGCGGGTCGCGGTAGCCCCACATCGCGTTTTCGGCCGTGCGATCGCCGACGCGGATTGTCCAGTACGAGGCCTCGCCTTTGTACGGGCAGCGCGTGTGGTGCTCGGTCGGCTCGAGGAACTCGGCGCGCACGTCCTCGGGGGGGAAGTAATAGACGGGCAGCAGATTGCTCTCGCGCAGCAGCACGGCGTGCTTGCTGTCGGCAATGGTCTGGCCGTTGAAGACGACGCGCACGCGGCGGGGCGTCGGCTCGACCTCTACGCGGTGCGGACCCTCGCGCAGGTTCTCCTTCGACGGGGCGGTGGCCACAGCCATGGGCGTTCCTCCGAAATGCTTGATCTCGCACTATACCAATGAGCTCGTCGGCCAGATTATTCCCAGCGCCGAGCTCGCTCCCGCTGCCACCGTGGGACACGCTGGTGCCACTCACGCCCGCGGCTCGGTGGCATGGTCTCCCGCCTCCGTTGGCCAAGGGCTCCACCGTAGGTGGAAATCCTCGACGTTACGCTAGCTGCCACACCGCGAACACGGATGATGCGCCCTGACATCAGGGGTAGCATCTATCCCAATGTCAGGTTCTCAACCCCCGTATCGTGCCGACCAGGTCGGCAGCTTTCTGCGCTCTGACGAGCTCAAGCAAGCGCGCGCCGCGTACCAGCAGGGCAGCGTGACGCTCGAGCAGCTCCGCGCGGTCGAAGACCGCGAGATCCTGCGCGTCCTCGACATGCAAAAACAGGTTGGCATCGACGTCGTCTCCGACGGCGAGTTCCGCCGCGGCGGCTGGGCCAGCGACTTCCAGGAGGCCGTCGCCGGCTATGTCCCCGGCGCACCCCCCGTGGTGCTGAGCTGGCACTCGCCCTCCGGCGGAGCCGCCACCCTCGAGGCACCCGCCGCCACGCCGGGAGCCGGCATCGTCAGCCGCGTCATCGGCGAAAAGCTGTCCGCCAGGCGACGGCTGACCGAGCACGAGTCCGCCTTCCTGCGCGCCCACGCCTCGGGTCCTTGCAAAATGACCATGCCGGCAGCGTCATATGTCGTCACCCGCGGCTACAAGCCCGGCGTCACCGACAAGGTCTACGCCAGCCGCGCCGAGGTCCTGCGCGATGCCGCGGCCATCATCGGCGACGAGCTGGCCGCCCTGGCCAACGAGGGCGTGCCCTACGTGCAGCTCGACAACCCGCACTATCCGGATTACATCTCCGACGACCGCCGCTCCGAGTGGCGCGCGCTGGGCGTCAACGCCGACGACGCGCTGTCCGAAGACATTGCCGCCGACAACGCGTCGCTGGCAAAGCTGGACCGCTCCCGCGTGACGGTCGGCATGCACCTGTGCCGCGGCAACGGACCGATGGGCCAGTGGCATACCGCGGGCGGCTACGAGCGCATCGCCGAGCGGGTCTTCGGGGAGATCGACGTCGATCGGTTCTTGCTGGAATATGACAGCGAGCGGTCCGGCGGCTTTGAACCGCTGCGCTTCATGCCCCGCGGCAAGCTGGTGGTGCTGGGGCTGGTGACTACCAAGTCAGCGGAGCTGGAGTCGCAGGACGAGCTGCTGAAGCGCATCGACGAGGCGGCGCGTTTCGTGCCCATCGAGGAGCTGGCGTTGAGTCCGCAGTGCGGCTTTGCCTCCACCCTGGTGGGCAACCCGCTCACGTGGGACGACCAGCGGCGCAAGCTGGAGCTGGTCGTGGAGACCGCGCGGCGGGTGTGGGGCTGACGCTTACGAATTGAGCCCGACCGCCATGACCGTGTTGGGCAACTGCGGTGACGTGTCTTTGTGCTCCGCCACCGCGGTGCCTACCGCGAAAAACTCGATCGCGTTCTGCCCCCAGCCCCAGGTACTTTCCTCCACCCGCACCCCGACGATCCCCGTCCCGCCGCGCGCCTCGGCTTCGGCTTGCATCCGCTCCAGCGCCAGCTCGCGCGCGGTGTACGTCGCTTCGGAATAGATTGTCAGCTCCGTATTGCGACCCATCGTCTTGAGTGACTGCATCAGCCCCATGTGGCGGATGTGGTACACGCAGGCGCCCATGGACAGACTGACCGGCCGATAGCCGAGCTCGACCAGCTTCCAGAAGTCCTGGCCGCTCAGGTCAGAGGTGAACGGCCGGTTGTCATGGGTGCGGTAGTGCTCGCCTGACTCGTGCAGCACGGCCGTCCCGATCGCCTGAAACTCGAGCGCGCTGTCTTCGACTCCGTAATTCTTGAACTCCAGACGGACGCCCACGACACCGTCGGCCCCCAGCAGGTCGGCTTCTTCTTCCATGCGCGTCATCGCCAGCTCGCGGGCGCTGTACATCGCCTGCGTGAGCACCGTCAGCTCCTGGCTTGTGTTCCAGTTCTGCCACTGGTAGCCCGTGTGATAGATGCACGAGCCCATCACTAGACCCAGCGGCAGGAATCCGGCGCGACGGACAAGCAGAAACTCGTCCACCGACAAATCGCTGGTGAAAAAGCGCGGCTTGGGACCCTCGCCGCGCATTCCACGCAAACGCTCGCTGGCGCCGGCCGGCAGGCCAGCACTGGAACCTGGTTGGTACGCCATACGATGCCTCCTGTTGACGTGAAAGCGGCCTTGGACGAGAGACGAGTTAGCCGTGCAGGAGTCGGTCCAGCGCCGCGCGATTGGCCTCGTTACGCGCCAGCTCAGTTGCCAGCGCCGCGCTCACGGCGGCGAGCCACTCGGCGACGGACAACGTCTCGGTGCGCACCGCTACGTCGCGGACAACGTGGGTGCGACGCGCCTCGAGTCCTGAGCGATCGGCGTGCTCCAGGGTGTACCGCTGCCCCGCGAGCTCGAGG
>JAFAWJ010000279.1 GCA_019242065.1 Chloroflexota bacterium | reverse complement strand
GATTGATGTCGACCACCGTGTGCCAGTCGGCCTCGCTGAGCTGCTTCTGTCCCGCGGCCGCGGGGTCGGCAGTGACCGCGCCGCGGATGGCGTCGCCGATGCAGTTGATCAGGATGTCCAGACCGCCCATCTGGTCCACGACCTGCGCGGCGACCGCCTGCATGGGCTCGACGCGCGTGCCGTCGGCGGCCCAGCCGAAGCCCTTGCGGCCCGTGCGTGTGATCTCCTCCGCGACTCGGCGAGCGTTGGTCTCGCCCAGCGCCGTGACGCCCACGTCCGCGCCGGCTTCGGCCAGCGCCAGGGCGATGCCCTTCCCAATGCCGCGTCCCGCGCCAGTTACCAGCGCGCGGCGGCCAGTCAGATCAAAGTCAGACAACATATGCGACGAGCGCCAGCATAGCGAGCCTCGCCTGCCCGGCGCGCCGGTCGCGTTAGTCGCGTCGCCCGTCTTTACGACTGGCCGCGAGCATCTCTTCGATCGTGTTCAGCAGCGTGTCCAGGTCAAAGGGCTTGGGCAGCGCCCGAACGCCGTATTGGCTGAGCCATTCCTGGTGGGCGTGTAGCGACTGGATGGCGGCCGAGCAGACGATGATCGGCGTCGGCCGCGTGAGCGGATCGAGCGTCAGCAAGTTGAGGATGGTCCAGCCGTGCTCCTCGCCGCCGATGCGAATGTCCTGGATGACCAGGTCAGGCTGATTGTCGCGCACGAACTGATAGGCGTTGTCCCACTCTCGGCAGATGAGGACGTCGTAGCCGCCCTCCTGCTCGAGCAGATCGCGCATGAGGTCCAGAAACGCGGTGTCGTCGTTGATGACCGCCACCCGCGCACGAGCTTCGTTGACCATGGGTTGGGTACTCCCACACTCTGCCACATGCGCCGCGTGCCAGCCCAGCCTCGACACTTGTTAGAATGAGCGGCCGCACGGCGGGGTAGCTCAGTGGTAGAGCAGTGGACTCATAAGCCACGTGTCGTCAGTTCGATCCTGACCCCCGCTACCAGTTTTCGAGGTGACGGCAGACAGCGCTACCATCTGGGGGCACGGCTTGGCGGCGAGGAGGTCCTTCGGCATGGCGGCACCTTCCATTCAACGGCTCGATCACTGGACGCTGGTCACCTCGGACGTGGACCGGACCCGAAGCTTTTATGCAGAGGTCCTGGGCGCCACGCTGCCGAAGCGGAGCGGCGGGCCGGCGTCGGTCAACCTGGCCGGCACGGTCATCGACTTCTTTCCGGCGAGCGACGGCCAGCCACCGAGTCCTGGCGGTTGGGGTCAGCACCACGCCTACATCATCGATCTCCAGGACTACGACGGCTGGGTTGACCACTTCACACAGCGCGGCGTGGCCTACCGGCGGACCACCCACGGCCTGCACCGGATGTCGATCTACGTCGACGACCCGGACGGCTACCACATCGAGCTGACCGTGCCCTTCGACGACGCGGAAACCGGCCGCCGCGAGATCGAAAAACGGGGACTACTGGACAGCTAAAGCTGCGCTAGCGCGACCGCGCCTCTCCGCAATACGTGCCGAACGACCAGCGGTTGCCCTCGGGGTCGCGGGCGGCGAAATCGCGCGAACCGTAGTCGGTGTCGTGCAGGTCCATGATGATCTCGGCACCGGCATGGCGGGCGCGGGCGCACACACCGTCAGGGTCGTCGGTGACCACGTAGCAGCTGCCTGACCCGGGTGGAACAGGCCAGGTATCAACCGCAGCGTTATCAGCCGCAGGGGTAGAGCCGAGCATGATGCCGCCTCCGAGCGGCCAGGCTAATTCGGCGTGGTGCACCACGTCACCCTCGCCGTACACGACCGTTTCTTCGAACCCAAACGCCTCGACCAGGAAGCGAATCAACGCGCGCGCATCGCGCGCTCGCAACGTCGGCCAGACCTGCGGCGGCGGCGCAGAAGCGACGCCATTGGAAGCAGTGCTGTCAGTCATAGCGTCGAGTCTGCAGGCTCGTCGTCAGGCACGGCTTGGATATTTCGGAGCTCCTCGGCGACCCACCGGCTCGGCGAGCAACCGGCCATCTCGCTAAATTCACGCGTCAGGTGCGCGTGATCGTAATAACCGCACTCGAGCGCCAGATCCGTCAGCCGCAACGAAGTGGCTGCGGCAACCCGCCGCTGGAGCAGTCGCCGCGCCCGATCGAAGCGCATCACACGCGCCGTGACCTTGGGCGAGAGCCCGAATTCAGCCCCGAAGCGCTGGCCGAGGTGCCGCTCACTCCAGCCGAGCTCGTCGGCCAGATCAGCCACCGACAGCTGCCCGCGTGAGCGCGTCAGCAGCTCCCAGGCGCCGGTCGCCTCAGGGCCCG
>JAFAWJ010000234.1 GCA_019242065.1 Chloroflexota bacterium | reverse complement strand
GCCGCGTCGCGCAGGACTGGGTGTGGCTCAGGGGTCACCAGGCTCAACAGCGTACCGCCCCCGCCACAACCCCGTCTGCCTCACCGTCGCCGCTCGCCCCCTGCCACCGGTCCCTCCCAAGTATGAGTTTGTCGCGAAAGGCCGATGCCACCAGTGGCGTGGTCTCGGGCGCTGGCAGCCACGTTCCCCGTTCAGTGGCTACCCGAGGGGTACCAGAAGCTCCTTACCCATGGTTACGGTCACGTCCTACAGGGCCGAACCCGTCACTCCGGTCGCTCGCGGCGCGCCAGCCGCAACACGTGCACCGCGTAGTCCATCGATGCCCGCTCGTTGACATACACGCGCCACGGCACGCGATCCCGCTCCGCGGCAATCGCCAGCCCTGTATCCACCATCCGCAACGCCCGCCGCAGCTCGGCCGCGCTCGACCCGTGCGCCTCGCTGCGCTGCGAATGTCCACCCAGCCACTGCGCCACCGGCGTGGCCGTCGCCGCCCAGTCGTACGGCGTCGACAGCAACGCCGAAGCCCCCGCCCGCAGCACGCGACCCATCTCCACCAGGTGCTGCACCGGCGACGGCACGCAATCCAGCACGTTCAAGCTCAGCGCACCGTCAAACCCCGCGTCACCAAATGGCAGATTGTCCACGTCGCAACACCAGTACGCCATCCGCTCCGCCGGCACCTGCGGCACGACAACCTCGCACCGGTCGAACACCAGGCCCACGCGCCGAATCGGAAACACCGCCCGCCCCGTTCGCCGCGCCCCCTCGGCGACGCGCAACATCGCAAAGCTCAGGTCGACGCCCACCACCAGCTCACGTCCCGCGAGGGCAGTCTCGTACGTCGCACGGCCAGCTGCGCACCCGAGATCGAGCCAGATGCCGGTCGGCGGCGCATCCAGCAGCTCACGTGCCGCCGCCAGTAGCCCCGCAAGCGACGCGGCGGACTCCAGTGGTTCGACAGCATCGAAGTCGCCCCAGTGCACCCGTCCGTACGCACTCAATGTCGTGCGCTGGCGCTCGAATTCGGACGCCGGTCCGGCGGCATCCCCCAGCAAACTCTCCGTAAACGGCGAGAGGTCCGACCGCCACAACACCGCATTCAGCTGGTGGGCGGCCCACGACGACAGGTCCGACACGACGATCGGAATCCCGTCGACGATGGGATGTTCGCGCTGACACACCGGCTCGGTGCACACGAGCACACCCTCACGAATATCCGCGTCGTCGTCCTCACACGCGACGACGGTCCCCAGTCGCAACGCCGCCGCCGGCCGCCCGCTGGCGCGGCACGCCGGACACACCGGTTGCAGGCGCTCGAGGTGCTCGCGCCGCACCTCGATTCAGCCGCCGATGATGACCGTCGGCGCTCCGGGCGGCAGAATGTGGCCGGTCGGACTCGGAATCGGGGCCACGCATGACGTGAAGCTCACCAGGTCACCCACGCGCGCCGCCGGTCGACCACCAATCATCACCGTGGTGGAGCCCATGGCAATCATGCCCGGTCCACCCGGTACACACGGCGGCACCAGACACATCTGAGTCATCGACCCCACCACCGCCGCCGGCAGACCTCCGACCAGCACCGTCTCCACGCAGTTGAGCACGATCGGAAAGGGAATTGGCGGATGCGGCACCGGCGTCGGCACCGGCGCCGGTGGATGAATCGGCGCGTGACAGTGCGGCGCATCGTGCAGCGTCAGGTCGGTCTGGCGCGCGGCCGGCGGCATGGGAATCAGTTGATGTAGACGCGCTCGCCGCGCACGCGCACGTCGGCGGAGGCGTTGACGTTGAACGTCTCGCACTCCACGTCGATGGACTGCTCGGCCTTGAGCGAAATCCGCGCGGCCTCCAACTGGAGGACCACCCCATCCTCCGTCAGCTTGAGGCGCAACTCCAAGACACCGTCGGCCCCACGGATCTCGACAAGCTCCGCGTCGTCCAGCGCTTCGACGCTCAACGTTCTCCCGTGTCCCAACTTCAACATTGGTCTCTTTCCCGTGGCGGAAGCATATCACGTATTTGGGGGGAGTCCGCGCATGCGCGGGCTCCCTCCAAAGTTCAGTGAGTGAGCTCGTTGAGGATACGCTGTGCCACGGTCATCCCGAGGCGCCGCATGGCTTCGCGCGGCACGCCCGCGATGTGCGGCGTCACGATGCAGTTCGGCAGCCCCAGCAGCACCGAGTCGTTGGCCGGCTCCACCTCGAAGACGTCGATCGCCGCACCCGCAATCTGCTGGGTCTCCAGCGCATCAGCCAGCGACGGCTCGTCCACCACCTTGCCGCGCGAGTAGTTCATGAAATACGCCGTCGGCTTCATCCGCTTGAATTGCTCGGCGGAAAACATGTGGAACGTCTCGTCGGTCAGCGGCACGTGCACGGTGATCAGGTCCGACCGCTGCAGCAGGTCGTCGAGCTTGACCATCTCCACGGCCGACGTCTGGCGCGACGCCGAGTCATATACATAGCGCACGTACGGGTCGTAGGCGATCACCGTCGTCTCGAAGGCCAGGAACAGCCGCGCTACCAGCGAGCCGATGTCACCCAGTCCGACGATCCCGACCGTCTTGTGCCACAGCTCGAAACCCTCGGGCCGCTGGAACATCGCCGGCCAGATGCCCTTGTGCAGGTCGTTGTTGGCCTTATGCGTCTGGCGCAGGAGCGCGATGGCGTTGCCCACGGCCAGCTCGGCCACCGCGTTGCGGTTGCCACCCGCCGCGTTGAAGACCTTCAGGCCCCGACTGTACAGATACGGCAGGTCGAGACTGTCCATGCCAACCGAGCCGACCGCCACCACGCGCAGTTGCGGCGCCTCGGCCAGCAGCTCGTCGTCGATCTTCACACCCGCCCGACCAAGCAGCGCACGGTGGGTCTTGAGCAGCTCGCGCAACTCTTCGGGCGATTTGCCGCGGGCATCGGTCACGCCGAGCCCGCCGTCGCGCATGAGCTGCAGCGCATCTTCGTGGATGGGGGCTACCACCAGGACATCTGACATCGCGTCACAAATGGTAGCCCCCGATAAGATGAGGGCGATGCCGGATCCATCCGATCCCGATACCAACGCCGCCCTCTGGAAGTCCGAAGAGGTGGCGCGAATCTTCGCGGCGCAGTCCGAACAGCGCGAGCAGCAGCGGCGTGACCAACTGACGCTTCTCGCCCGTCTGCTGCCGTTCGGACCCGACGACGCCTTCACGTTTCTGGACCTGGGCGCCGGCACCGGCGCCGCCAGCCGCGCCATCCTGGCCGAGTATCCGCGCGCCAACGCGCTGCTCGGCGAGTTTTCGCCCCAAATGACCGCCGAGGGTACGCGCGCCATGGCCGCCTTCGAGGGACGCTACCGGTACGTCGAGTTCGACATGCTCAGTCCCGACTGGTCGCTGCTCGGGTCACAGACGCTGGACGCCGCGGTCTCAGCCTTGAGCATCCACCACCTGCCCGACGAGCGCAAACGCGCCATGTTCGGCGAGGTGTACGCGCACCTGCGGCCCGGCGGCTGGTACCTGAACTACGATCCGATCCGCGCGCCCGAAGACCGCATCGAAGCCATCTGGGAGCGAGTCAACGATCGCTACGACCCCGAAGCCCCTTACAAACGCACCCACCGCACCGAGCTGGAGCAGGCGCGGTACGAGAACCACGTCCGCTACATGATCCCGCTGCAGCCTCAGCTCGAGTGGCTGCGCAGCGCGGGCTTCAAAGACATCGACGTCTTCTGGAAGCGCCTCGACTGGGTCATCTACGGGGGCAGTAAGTAGATTCGTAGGTCGGAGTCCGCGCATGCGCGGACTCCCCAAGGTGGCGCATGCGCCACCTTGCCCAGCGGCACATGTGCCGCTGGGGTCCGCATGCAAATCAAGGCACTTTGTTTGGAGCGGCATCGTGACCGAAGCTGCGGCCCACCAGGTCTTAGCCTTAAGCTCCGATGGCTTACCAGGCAGACATCAGCCGCTCCAACCCTGGTTGCTTTTTGTTCCTCCTCGACCAGTCCGGCTCCATGAGCGACGCCTTCTCGGGCGCCGCCGGCCACTCCAAGGCCGACGAGCTGGCCACCATCATCAACCGCCTCCTGGCCTCACTGGTGATCCGTTGCTCGAAAGACGAGGGCGTGCGCGACTACTTCGACGTCGGCGTCATCGGCTACGGCGCCAGCGTCAAGCACGCGCTCAGCCTCGCCTGCGACGCCAGCCCGATCGTGTCGATCAGCCGCCTCGCCAACGCGCCACTGCGCGTCGAGGACCGCGCCCAGAAGATCCCTGACGGCGCCGGCGGCCTCGTCGAACAGACCGTCAAGTTCCCGATCTGGGTCGACCCCCAGGCCAACGGTGGCACACCCATGACCGAGGCCCTGAGCCAGGGTCGCCAGGCGCTGTCGACGTGGGTCGAGCAGCACGCGAGCGCCTTTCCGCCCGTGGTGTTCAACATCACCGACGGCGAGGCCACCGACGGCGATCCGTCGCCCGCCGCCCTGGCCCTCCAGTCGCTAGCCACCGACGACGGCGAGGCGCTGCTGTTCAACGTCCACCTGTCCGACCGGCGCGCGCCGTCGGTCGAGTTCCCGTCCAGCGACGAGACCCTGCCCGACAACTTCGCGCGTCGCCTGTTCAGCATGTCCAGCAGCCTGCCTCCGCATCTACAGTCGGCGGCCCGACAGGAGGGCTACGCCGTCCAAGACGGCACGCGCGGTTTCGTCTTCAACGCCGACGCCGCCGCGGTGATCCAGTTCCTGGACATTGGCACGCGTCCAGCCAACCTGCGCTGAGATGCTCGGGCGGTCCGTCTTTCGACTGGCCAAGGACGGCTCCACCCGCGCCGAATACGAGGACGCGATCGCCTGGAGTCGTCGCCACCGCCGCTTCGCGGTTGCCGACGGCGCCTCCGCCAGCGCCTTTGCCCGACGATGGGCCGAGCTGCTGGTGCGGGCCTACGTCACGGGCAGGCTGGCGTCCGAGTCGCTCGAAGCTGACCTTGTCCCCCTCCAGCAACAGTGGTCGGCGGAGGTGGAGGCGCGCGAGCTGCCGTGGTACGCCGTCGAGCAGGCGCGCCGCGGTGCGTTCGCGGCCCTGGTCGGCCTGACCCTGGACGAGCGCGGGACGTGGAGCGCGCTCGCGGTGGGCGACGCGTGTCTGTTTCAGGTGCGCGCCGGTCAGCTCCAGACGGCTCTGCCGCTCGACGATCCCGCGGCGTTCGGCAACAACCCGCTGCTGCTCGGCTCGCGCGCCGCGGCCAACACGTGCTTGCGGGCGGATGGCGCGATCGTGGCCAGCGCGGGCACCTGGGAGGCGGGCGACACGTTCCTGCTGATGTCCGACGCCCTGGCCGCCAGCTTTCTCCACCGTCATCGCCAGCTCCAATTCGAGCCGCCTCTCCATTTCCAACCGCAGCCGCAACCGCAGCCCGAGCTCCAGCCCGCCCAGGCGCAGTCGGGCTCCGCACTCCAGCCGCAGCTCCCACTCGCCCAGATTCAGCCGTGCTCGGCCCTCCAGGTCCTGGACTTCCCGCGCACCGCGCGCGGCTTCCGTCGCTGGGTCCGGTGGCTGCGCGCTGAGCGCCTGCTGCGCAACGACGACGTCTCGCTAATCTGGCTCGACCTTCCAACCGATGCGCCTGCCTGACCTGGTCGCGTATCAGGCAGCGGTCCAGCATCCATCTACCGCGTTCGCCGACCCCCAGCTCCGCTCAGCGTCGGTCACCACCGGCAACTTCGGTTTGCCGCGCGCGGTCGCCGGCAACTTCGCGGTGACCTACCAGCTGCGTGCTGGCGCCCACCAGTGGGCGGTGCGCTGCTTCCACCGTGAGGCCGCGGATCGGGCCGCGCGCTACGCCGCGATCAGCCAGAGCCTCGCGCGCCTGCCCGCCGGACCCCTGGTGCCCATCGAATACTTGGACGCCGGCGTCCGCGTCGGCCAGACCTGGTACCCAATCACCAAAATGCCCTGGCTGGAGGGACGCCCGCTCAACCGCGCGGTGGAGGAGCGCCTGTCCACGCCGAGCGCCTTGCTCGACATCGAGCGGCGTTTCGTGAGCACCGTGGCCGAGCTGCGCCGGCTAGGCATCGCCCACGGCGACCTGCAGCACGGCAACGTGCTGGTCGACAGCTCCGGCAGGCTGCGGCTGGTCGACTACGACGGCATGTTCGTGCCCGCCCTCCACGGCCGACCGGCGAGCGAGACCGGTGATCCCAACTACCAGCATCCGCGCCGCCAGCTCCAGTTCGACGCGGAGCTGGACCGTTTCGCGTCGATCGTCATCGTCCTGGCGTTGCGCGCACTGGCCGTGGCGCCTCAGCTGTGGCAGACGTACACCACCGGCGACAACCTGCTGTTCCGACGCACAGACTTCGTGAACCCGTCCGCGTCGCCCGTCTTTCGCGACCTGGCTGGCCTGAGCGCCGTCCGTGAGCTGAGCGCGCGCTTCGCGGACATTTGCCAGACCGACTACGCGCGCGTGCCGACGCTCGACGAGTACCTGAACGCCGGCCGCCCAACCCTGAGTCCGCGCCACGCCGCCGTACTCAACAGCCTGTACGCGCCCGCACCGCGGCAGCCGCGGGTTGCGACGAACCCGTGGACACTGCGGCGGGCGTCGCTTGCGGTGCTGAACACCCTGTACACGCCCGGGCCGCGCACGCGGAGCAACCCGCAGCCCCCCGCTCGGACGACCCCGCCGCCAGGGACACGTGGCAGTCCGACCTCGCCCGCCTCGAACCTCGCCCGTACGCTCCCGCCGCCGGGGAGGCCTCGCAGTCCGACGCCCCGCTCCCGCGCAGTCCTGTCGCCAGGTGCCCAGATCGCCCGTGGTCGCACGCCACGCGCGGCCCGCACGGCCCTGCCACCAGGTGCGCCTGTCACCCGCCATCGGCCGCAAGGCGCCGCGGCGCCCGCTCGCCGCGCGCTGACGCCTGCTGGTGCACCCCTCACCAGCGGCGACCAGGCAAACACGCCTCGCTCCTGGAAGCTGCGGCGCTCCTCCATCCAGACCAGTCTGGCCCTCTCACCTGACGGTCACTCCATCGCCAGCGGCGACCGCCAGGGCCGCATCACGCTGCGGGACGCCGCCACGGGCCGCACGCTGCGCACCCTGCGCCTGCCGCGCTCGGCCGGCGCCCCGCGCGCCCTCGCCTTCACCCCAGCCGGCGACCTGCTGGCACTCGCGGTCGACGGACGGCGTCTCGGCATCTGGGACGTCCGGCTGCAGCGCGAACGTCAGGTGTTCTGCATCAGCGGACGGACGCTGCGAAGCGTGGCGCTCTCCAGCAACGGCGCCTGGCTGGCGGCCGCCAGCGACGACGGCGGGCTGCAGTGCTGGAAGGTCGCCAGCGGCCGGCCGCTCAGCACCGACGTGCCGCATGCGTCGGTCACCGCGCTGGCAGTCGCGCGCAACGGTCGCTGCATCGCCGCGGCGGGCCCGCGGCTGGGACTCACCGTCTGGGACGCGCGCGGCGGCGAGCCGCTGGCCCACCTACCGATCGGCCGCGGCGTGACGCGCCTGGCGTTCGGCGGCGACGGCTCGCACCTGGCAGTCGCCTCGCCAGGCGGCGGCGCAAGCGTCTGGAGCCTGGGTCGCGGCGGTCCCGGCCTCACCGACGAACTGCCCGCCGCTCTGGGCCAGATCGAAACCCTGGCTCTGTCCGCCGACGCCGAGACCCTGGCCGCCACGACAGCCGAAGGCGCCATCCTCGTTCG
>JAFAWJ010000189.1 GCA_019242065.1 Chloroflexota bacterium | reverse complement strand
AATTCCGGTTTCCCAGCGGATGGCTACGCCAAACCACGATGGGAACTCGATGGATGCCAGAACGCGCAGATTGCGCCGTGGTTGGTCATTCGCGTAGTCGTGAATGCCGGCATACGCCCAGCGCACGCGCTGCGCAAACCCGCCACCGAAGTCCACCGCTCCGTCGGCGATCATCCGCGGATTGTTGATGCCGAACACGCGCCCGTCGATGCTGACGTGGTGCCCCAGCGGCGCGAGCGCCTGGGCGGTGATCTCTCCCAGCGTGCGCCAGGGTGTGCCCGAGCCCACCTGGCCGGCGCCGCCGAATGTCCACGTGCGTGACAATGACATGAGAGAGGACGTCCTATATGGAACAACGGATCAGCCTCGTGACGCTCGGCGTCCACGATCTTGCACGCGCCCGAGCCTTTTACGAGGCCCTGGGCTGGCAGCACGCCCAGCAGCCGGACGGCGAGGTGTGTTTTTTCCAGGCCGGCGGCATGGTCTTCGGTCTGTGGACCGCCCTGGGTGGGCACGGTGCGCCGGGCATCGAGTTGGCGCACAACGTCCACTCGCCCGGCGAGGTCGCCGCCGTGCTCGCCGCCGCCGAAGCCGCCGGCGGCAGCGTGGTGCGTGCCGCCGCCCAGACTGACTGGGGCGGCACCTCGGGCGCGTTCGCCGACCCCGAGGGCTATGTGTGGGAGATCGCCCACAACCCTGGCTGGACGATTAATCCCGACGGGACGATCACGATCTAACACGAGCTGCTAGCCATCGACTCTTGGAAACCACTCGTGACGTGTCCACGTTCTCGAACTTGACCGCCACGAGTGTCAGACCACAACCTTCTGGCATGGGAGGGTTGATGAGTCCAGGCGAGCGTCTCAACCGCCGCGCGGCGCTTGGCACCCTCACCGGTGGCGCGGCGGTCTCAACCCTCGCTGCGCTGGCTGCCTGCGTACCCACGCCATTGGGTGGCCAATCCAACGCTCCCACGAGCGCACCCACTAGCGCCGCGGGCGCCCTCCCCAGCTACTTCCCGCAAGCCAACGGCCCGAGCCCTGACTTTCCTGCGCCTGGACCGCTCTACGAGGACGGCTTCACCTACTACCCGTCAAATCCGCCCAGGGCCCTACCCGCCACGCCACCCGGCTCGGGCGGCGTCGTCCACGTCTACACCAGCGCCGGCGCTCCCATTCCCCCGACACCGCTCGACCAGAATCCCGCCTGGCAGG
Organism: Chloroflexota bacterium; assembly: GCA_019242065.1. Next base: position 4,395 of record JAFAWJ010000189.1, on the reverse strand, counting down.
CGATGAATCGCCAGCTCAACGCCGACGTCCAGTTCACCATCATTTCCCAGGCCGACTATCAGGCCAAATTCACGACCGTCATCGCCGGCGGCGACCTGCCAGACATCCTGCTGGTGGCGTTCACGCCGAACCTGACCCGCTTCCTGGAGACGGCCGCCGCCGACCTCACTCCCTACCTGCAGGGCGACGCGGTCCGCGACTACCCGAACCTGGCGGCGCTGCCAACCTACGCCTGGAAGAACTCCGGCTGTGCTCGCAATGGGCACCTGTACATGATTCCGATCCAGCGCTACGCGACGGGCTACACCTTGTGGCGAAGCAAGTTCGACTATGACCGCGACATCGGACCTGACTACACCCCGACCAACGCCGACGACTTCAGGCGCGTCCTCCTCCAGCTCAACCGACCCAACCAGAACCACTGGGCGATGGGCGGCTACGTTGGTCAGGCGTATTACTTGAACCTCTACCTGGCGATGTTCGGCGTACCGAACAACTGGTTGCTGGATTCCAGCGGCAAACTGCTCAAGGACTACGAGACGCCCCAGTTCCGCGAAGCCGTGGATTACGTGCGTGACCTGGTGGCCGCGGGCGTGTATCACCCGGACGCGCTGAGTATCCCCGATCCCAACACCTCGCGCCTGAAGTTCCTGAACGGCGAGGTGTCGCTGATCCTCGAATTGTTCGGCGTCGGCTGGCAGGACGCCTGGACACGTGGCCTGAAACAGAACCCGGTGTTCATCCCCGCCCCGCTGAACCCGTTCCCGGCGCACGACGGTCAGAAACCGCAGCACTATCTGCGCGCCGGTTACGCCAACACGATCATGTTCAAAAAAGCATCCGAGGATCGAATCAAGGAGCTCTTGCGGATTGCCAACTGGGTGGCCGCCCCCTTTGGCAGCCAGGAGGACCTGCTGATGACGACCGGCGTCGTGGCCCATGACTACACCCTGGACGATGCCGGACGGCCGGTCCCCACTGAATCCAGCAACGCCGACGCGAACTCCGTTCCCTGGAAATACGTCACCCAGCACCCACAGGTTGCCTGGCTCACCGGTGTCCCCGACTACGCTCGGGCGGCTACCGATTTCGAGAAAATCGTGATCCCGATGGGCGTGACCGATCCAACCTGGGGGTATGTGTCGCCAACCAATGACGACAAAGCCACCCCGTTGGCCCGCACCTTCCTCGACGGCGTGACGGATATTCTCGCCGGTCGCCGTCCGCTGACGGACCTCGATCAACTGGTCGGCGACTGGCGGTCTACTGGCGGTGACCAGATACGTGACGAGTACCTGCACGCCATGTCTGCCGCGTGAACACACTGGCGATCGCGCAGGGGGGCGCACGGATCGTATACGATCGCGAACGCGATGAAAACGAGAGCGGCCGTGTACGTCGAGATCGGCCAACCCATGGTCGTCGACGAGATCGAGCTTCCCGATCCGGGCCCCACCCAACTGTTGGTCAAGCACTTCGCCAGCGGCATCTGCCACACGCAGCTGCACACGCTGCACAGCCCTGATACGCGCGTCCCCACCCTGCTCGGCCATGAGTCGACCGCCGTGGTCCTGGCCGCCGGCAAACAGGTGGTGGGTATCCGCGAGGGCGACCATGTCCTGCTCAGCTTTGTCCCACACGACCTGCCCCGCGGCGTGCGCCCTGAGCTGCCGCTGGTCAGGGTCCGCGGCCAGGAGTTGCGCGCCTCCGGAGCCTCCAGCACGTGGTCGGCACACGCGGTCGTCGATCAGGCATTCGTGGTCGGCATGGATAGCTCGGTCGACACCGAGGTCACGGCCATCATCGGCTGCGCGGTGACCACCGGCTGTGGTGCGGTCATCAACACCGCGCGCGTGCGGCCGGGTGACTCGGTGGTCGTCTTCGGCGCCGGCGGCGTCGGGCTGTGCGCCATCCAGGCCGCGGCCAACGTCAGTGCCGGACCAATCATCGCCGTCGACGTCGCCGACGACAAACTCGAGTTCGCGCGGCAGTTTGGTGCGACCCACACCGTCAATGGTCGCACTGGCGACGCCGTCCAGCAGGTGCACGAGCTGACGGACGGCGGAGCTGACTTCGCCTTCGATGCCATCGGGCGGCCGGAAACGATCGCCCAGCTGCTGCCGTCGGTCCATCCCGCCGTGCCGGGGTGGCGGCCCGCGGGCGGCACCGCGGTGCAGATCGGTATCCCGCGCCAGCAGCAGCACATCGGCGTGCTCGGCGAAATCCTGCCCGGCGGCAAAGTGTACCGAGGCACGTATGGCGGCTCCGCCAACCCGGTGCGCGACTATCCCATGTACGTCGACTGGTTCAAACGCGGCAAACTGCCGCTCGACAAGCTCGTGAGCAGCCGCTTCACCCTGGACCAGGTCAACGAGGCGTGCGAAGCGCTCGAACGTGGCGAGATCCTCGGCCGCGCGATTATCGAAATGGACTGACACATACATGCAGCTCGACAACCTGGACCTCACCACGCCGCACGAGGTAGACGCGGAACTGGTGCGCCTGCTGGCCAATCGTCAGGCGCTGTACGACCTCAGCTCCGAGCTGATCATGCTGGACTATCGGCCCGAGTTCGCGAAACTGCATCGCCGCGGCTCGCGCTCGCTCGGCCACGGCTTGAAAGGCGCGTCGCTGCTGGACTCACTCGGGCATTTGTTCGTCTACATCCACCTGGCGTGGGAGACGGGCATTCTGAACACCCTCCATTCGTGTCGACGTCAAGGTGTCACGCGCGAGCAACTGCTGGACGTGTTCATGGCCGGCCAATTGACCGGCGGTCCGCGCGGCGCGGAGAACATTTATCGCGCCGTCTGGATGATGTTGCGCGACTACCAGGATCGCCCCGAACCGGCCGAATTCCCCGACGGCTGGTCGGCGGATGACGAGGCATTTCGGTGTGGCCTGGACCTCAGTACGCCCGAGCTCACGCCCGGCGATTACCGGGCGCTCACCGAGTGGTACGAGCGCACGCTTGGTGAAGTACCCGAGTCGGTTATGTTCGCGGCTCGCTATCACCCGCGTTTCCTGAAGAACTATCGCGCCAAGTGGGAAGGTGCCTTCCGCGGTGGACTGCCGAAGCAAATGATGCCGTACATGACGCTGCGCTACTGCACGGTCAGTGGATTCCGCGCAGGCATCCGCGAAAATGCGCTGCTGGCCCGAGCGTGGGGCGTGCGTCGCGAGTACGTCGTGCACGCGGTCGCATCGGCGGCCTATTACCAGAACGGACTGCCCGTCGTGTCGATCGCCAGCGAGGCGCTGCGCGACATACTCGAGAGCTGGGAGTGAGCGCCGGCATGACCCTCAGTACTGATGACCGCGTCGCGATCGGTGATCTCCTGGCCCGCTACGCCCGCTGCCTGGACGTGGGTGACCTGGAGGGCTACGTCGCCAATTTTGCGCCCGATGCAGTTTTATTCGGCGCGCATGTCGGGCACGCCCAGATTCGGGACTACGTCGGCCAGGTCATCCAGCGGCGCGCCGCCGACCCAGCGCGGCGCATGCACTTCGTCGGATCACCCGTGGTCGACGGCGACGCCGAGAGTGCCACCGCCCACTCGTATCTGCTCTGGATCCAGCTCGGGGCGGAATCCCCAATTTCCGCCGCCGCCGAGTACACCGACACGTTGGTCAAGCGCGACGGTCGCTGGCTGTTCCAGACGCGGACCCTCAACCGCCTGGCTGGCCGCAACTGAGCCTCGCTTCTCAGGACAGATACGTTCCCGTGAAGTCTAACCCGCCATTGTGGAGCAGATACCCGGTGCCGTTGACATTGGATCGCATCAGAATCGTGTACGGATACGTCGCGATGGCCGCCGTGAACGACTGGTCGAGAATGTAGTCGTTCAGTCGTGCGTACAGGTCCTTCTGCCTGGCGGGATCCACCTCGGACAGCGACTGGTTGACGAGGTCCGTCCACATCGGATCGACGAAATTCGAATGGTTGTTTTCGAGTCGCCAGCCCGGCGAGAGCTGGAACAGGGTGCTCGGCGACAGCTGGGCGATCTGGTCTGAGCCGGCCCAGAGTCCGGTGTAATCCGGCTTCTTGTTGATCAACGTATCGACCCACACCGCCGGCTCGACGTTCTGAATGTTCAGCTTGACCCCGATCTGCGCCAGGCTGGCCTGGTAGATCTGGGAGAACGCCAGCACCTGGGGTGCGCCAATGCCATTGACCAGGATCCCGGTTTCCAGGCCGGAAACCCCCGCCTGGTCGAGCAGTGACTTCGCCTTGTCGAGGTCGTAGGTGTACACGCCGTTCTTGGTCGCGTCATACGCCGGCGAGGTCGCGCTCCACGGCAGGTCGATGGGGTCGGCCGTGCCGCGCATGATGGTGTCGGTAAAGCGCTTGCGGTCCATCGCGTAGTTGAACGCCTGCCGCACGCGCTTGTCGTC
>JAFAWJ010000080.1 GCA_019242065.1 Chloroflexota bacterium | reverse complement strand
CGCTAGATCGACTTCGAAGACAGGCACTTCGAGGCGGTCCGTTTCCGCCCGCAATGTCTCGGTGAACATCCGGTCGCGCTCGAGCAAGTTGCGCTGGGCACGCTCCGGATCGGTCGTCTTGCCGAGGAATTCCCACCCCGTGCCACGACTGTCCACGGCCGCCAAGACGGAACTCAGGTGTCGCCGTCATCGAAGAATTAGGCGGCTGGGATCACGGATCGCTTCCCGCGACGGTGCTCGTGACCAGCGCTGCCGCTCGGTCCAGGCCCGACTTGGCCAGCAACCGCGCCGTTGGACGCAATGGAGCGTGGTTCATGGTACGCGCCACCACGTTTGCCACACACACGGAAAGCGGCAAACCTCCGACTGGCGACGACGTGGTGATAACATGCCACTCAGACAACACGCGATCGAGCACACCTCGTTCGCTTTGACTCACGCGAGCGTCGTCACCGGTGACGCGCTGGCACCGTGCTCGAAGGTGCGACCATCTGCGTAGACGAGACCGGCAAGATCGACCAGGTCGGCCCCGATGGCACGATTGAAGCTGCAGGTGACCGTCGCAGAGCGGGATCGTTGTGCCTGCTGCCGTATGGTTCTTAGCGGTTTCTCAGCGTGCTCTGGCCGCAATCTCAATCAGACCAGCGCATACTAGGACGCGTGACCAATCCGGCGGGTGTGCGCACGTTGATCGTCGAAGATGACGTGGGCACTGCCGAGTTCGTCCGTGTCGGGCTGACGTACGAAGGCTTCTCCGTTGAGGTGTGCGGCGACGGGCTCACCGCCTTGCGTGTCGCCGAGCGGCTGCGGCCCGAACTGGTGGTGCTCGACTGGATGCTGCCCGGTATGGACGGGCTGGAAGTGTGCCGACGCTTGCGCGCCTGTGGCGATCCGGCCATCCTGATGCTCACCGCGAAGGATGGTCTTGCGGATCGTGTCCTCGGTCTCCAAACCGGTGCCGACGACTACCTGGTCAAGCCATTCCACTACGAGGAGTTGGTCGCCCGTCTGCGGGCGATCCTGCGTCGCAAGGTGAGCCACACTGGAGAGGTGCTGCAGTTTGCGGATCTCCAGCTCAACCCACTGACGCGCGACGTGCGCCGTGGCGAACGGGCGATCGAGTTGACGCCGCGCGAATTCGACCTGCTGCACGTGCTGCTGGAGCAGCCGCGCCGTGTGTTCGGCAAGCAGCAGATCATCGAGCGGGTGTGGGGCTATGACTTTGTCGGCGACGACAACATCGTGGACGTGTACGTCGGCTACCTGCGCGATAAGCTTGGCGACCGAGGCGCGCAGCGCCTGATTCGGAATGTGCGCGGCGTGGGCTATGTCCTGCGGGACGATTAGGCAGCGTACTGTCCGCACCTTGAGACAACGGCTCAGCCGCTTCAGCCTGGCGACGCGCCTGACGACCTGGTACGTTGGCCTGCTGTTCCTGCTGCTGCTCGTGCTCGGGACTGTGCTCTACATCGGAGCGATGCGGCTGTCGAGCGCGACGGCGCTCGGGGAAGCCAGTATCGAAGGACACAATCTCCAGGGCGCACTGACACAGGCCCTCAGCCGCGGCGAGCCCCTCGGCGCCGCGGCGGCTTCCGCGATCAGCAGCCGCCGCATGCAGGACAATCTGGTCATCGTTGCAGACGTCGATGGGAGCGTCGTGGCGACAAGCACGGGGTCGGCTGCGCCTCTGCTCGGAACTGGCAACGCGGGCACGGACGTTCTGCGCGGGTCGGCCGACGAGTGGCTCGGCGTGATCAATGGCGATACGTCGGATCCGCTTGCGGTCAGTCTCGTGCGCATCAGCGATCCGCGTTCTGGGGCGACGCGAGGAACGATTCTGGTCGGGACGTCGCTGGCGGAATCCCAGCGCGTTGCACAGAACATGCTGCTGGTGGTGCTGGCCGGCTTTGCTGCCATTTTGCTGGTGGCGACCGTCATCGGCCCGCGCTTGACGCGCATCGGCCTGCGACCGTTGCGAACGATGGCCGAGGCGAGTCGTCATCTGGCTGGCGGCGACTTGAGCGTGCGTGTGGCGACCAGCGATGTCGGGGACGAGGTCGGCGAGCTGGGACGGGCGTTCAATGAGATGGCCGCGAAACTGCAAGCCAGCTTCGCCGTCCAGCAAACCTTCGTTGCCGATGCGTCGCACGAATTGCGCACGCCACTGACGGCCCTTGGCGGACAGATTGACGTGCTGGTGCACGTTCTGGATACGCGTCCAGAAGAGGCGCGCCGGCTGGCTGGCTTCATGCGGCGGGAGCTGGACCGCATGTCGGCACTGGTGGACGACCTGCTCGTGCTGGCGCGGGTGGACGCCCAGGGCGCCGCGGCGTTGCGCATGCGGCCAGTTGACCTGCGATCGGTCGCGCGCGATGTCTACGAGCAGGCGCGCGTGCTGCCGTCGGCATGTGGTCGCGAGATCTCACTGGCAGTCGATCCGATGGCGGTCGCGGTATGTGGCGACCCACGTCGGCTCCACCAGGTGGTGCTGAATCTCGCCACCAACGCGCTTCAGCATGCGCCAGAGGCTGGCCACGTCGCGATACGTGTCTGGCGGGCCGACCGGCTGGCCCACGTGCAAGTCCGGGACGACGGGCCGGGCATTTCGGAGGACCACCTATCGCAGGTATTCGAGCGGTTTTACCGTACTGACAGTGCAAGAACGCGCGTCGAGGGTGGCTCCGGTCTCGGCCTGGCCATCGCCCGCGCCATCGTCGAGGCGCATGGCGGAAGCATCGTTGTATCCAGCACCGAGGGCGTCGGCGCGACCTTCAGCGTCACCCTGCCGAGCGCGAGCTGACCACGCCGCCGGGTCGGCCGGGCACAATCTGAGCCGTCTCTCAGCTTCAGCTTATTCACCTCTTAGCCACCCCGCCCAGAGTGGAGACATGGTGGAATTTACCCGA
>JAFAWJ010000065.1 GCA_019242065.1 Chloroflexota bacterium | reverse complement strand
GAAGCTCGGGTCGCACACTACACGCTCATGCTATTAGTCAAATAGGTTAGTCGGATATTCGACTATGTATTCTAACCCAGGTGTGGTGGGGCGGCTTCAGGGATCGACGCCGCGGAGAGTAACGTCACGCTGATGAACGTCTTCTGGTTCCTGCCGACCCACGGCGATGGACGCTTCCTGGGCAGCCCGGTCGACGACCGACCGATCACCTTCCCCTATCTGCGCCAGATTGCTCAGGCCGCCGACGACCTCGGCTACCGTGGCGTGCTGCTGCCCACGGGCAGCACCTGCGAAGAGGCCTGGATTACGGCCGCGACGCTGGTGCCCGAAACACGCCAGCTCCGCTTCCTGGTCGCCGTCCGGCCGGGCATCGGCTCGCCGACGGCCGCCGCCCGCATGGCCGCGACCTTTGATCGGCTGTCGAACGGTCGGATGCTCATCAACGTGGTCACCGGTGGCGATCCGCGTCAACTCGCCGGCGACGGCCTCTTCCTGACGCACGACGAGCGCTATCGCATGACCGACGAGTTCCTGACCATCTTTCGCCGAGTCTCGGCCGGTGAGTCGGTCGACTTCGAAGGTGACTATCTGCACGTCGCGGGCGCGCAGCTCCAGCTCCGGGCGCAGCAGCAACCGTATCCGCCGCTGTATTTCGGCGGCTCCTCAGCGATTGCCCGCGATATCGCGGCGCGTCACGCGGACATGTACCTGACCTGGGGAGAACATCCGCTCGACGTGGCGGAGAAGATCGCCGATGTGCGCCGGCGCGCCGCGCACCTGGGACGTTCACCACGCTTCGGCATTCGCCTGCACGCGGTGATCCGCGACACGGACGAACAGGCCTGGACCGCGGCCGACGAGCTGATCAGCCGCGTCGACGACGCGACGATTGCCCGTGCGCAGGCCAATTTCGCGCAGTTCGACTCGGAGGGTCAGCAACGTCAGCTCGCTTTGCGGCGCAATGGCCACGTCCGCTCGCGGGAAGCGCTGCAGATCGCGCCCAATCTATGGGCGGGCGTTGGGTTGGTTCGGCATGGCGCGGGCGCCGCGCTGGTCGGCAGTCCGCACACCGTCGCCGAGCGCATGCGCGAGTACGCCGCGCTCGGCATCGACACCTTTATCCTGTCTGGCTACCCGCACCTGGAGGAGGCCTATCGCGTGGCGGAGCTGCTGTTCCCGCACTTGCCCGTGTCCGAGACCCAGGCGGTGGCTTAGCGGCTTCAGGCATCGGCATGAATACGCTGCTCCGCGGGCGCGCCATCGTGCTGTTCCTCCCACAGCCCGAACCGGACCCCGTCGTCACACTCCGACGTCAGTTCGACCCGCTCTTCGAGAGTCTGCGGGCGCACATTACGCTGGTGTTCCCGTTCGAGAGCGACCTGTCACCTGACGCCTTGCGCCGCCACGTGGAAGACGCCGTCTACGGCAGCGGTCCGATCACGGTTCGTCTGGCGGAGGTGACCGGCGCGAGGGACGTCGTCGACGCCGATCTACGCTATCTGTTTCTGAACGTCAAGCGCGGCAACGATGCGCTCGTCAAGTTGCACGATCGTCTGTATCGCGGCCCCTTGGAGCCGTACGTTTCTCGCGAGTTCCCGTACACGCCGCACGTGACGCTCGGGCGTTTGAACGGGAATACAGCTTTCCGCGCCGCACTCCAGGTCGCTTCGAGCGCCGCCATCGCATTCGAGGCAACCCTCGATACGGTGACGGTCTTCGACGCGCGAACCAGGACCGTCGAAACCCAAGTCATGCTCCTGCCGTAATTCGACCCCGATCGCTCCCGCGTCTCATGCCGTCGGCAGCTCGGCGAGCAGCTGGCCCAGACCTGGAACCCGACTGTCGGCGTCGCCGAGAGCCCGCAGCACGGCCCAGAACGAGGCGTTGTTCGTCGTGACCACGGGCTTGCCAAACTCCTGCTCCCACCCTGGCGTGGCGCTCAGCGTCGGGAAATTGCCGCCTGGCACGACGAACGCTTCGATGGCCGGCTGGTCAACTCGACCGAACGCGGCACGGGCAAGCTCGGGGCCGAGCTGCGCGATCTCGTACGCGTCTGTCGCACCGAAGCCTTCGACCGCGACAATCTCCAGCCCATGCTTCGCCTGGAAGTACGCGCCGGCCCGCCGGTTGACCTCCTCCGAGTACGGCGACACAATCGCAATTCGTCGCACACCCAGCGCGCGCACAGCCTGGCCAACCGCCTGCGCCGAGGTCAGCGCCGGCACGCCGGCGGCGGTCTGCATGCGTTGCGTCACCGCGTCATCGTAGTCGTCGGCGAACAGACTGGCCGACGTCTGCGCCAGGATCACCAGCTCCACGCGCGCGGTCCCCAGCAGACGCGACTGGTAGTCGACGTCGTCGTTTCGGCTGGGCGTGAACGTCTCACCCGTCGCGGAGCCCAGTCGGCCGAAGTGCGCCTGGTAGCTGTACGGCAGCAGGCGGCTTTCCATCTCAACGGTTGTATTCGTGGACGGGATCAGAACACCGAAATGGTGAGTCATCAGCATGCCTTGTACTGCGCCGGGCGGGTTCGACCCATTTTGTTACCGGGTTGTTACGCCGGAGACGCGGCTGTACGCAGCCTGTGACGGCTGACGTAATACGTCTGTGCGGCCCACGCGGTTAGGCTTACGACACCGAATCTTCGGACATGGTCACAGGAGGTCATCACGGTTCCATGAACAATGCCAGAATGTGGGCGGCGGTCGATCCGTCTCCAACAGAGATCGAGGCTGCGTCTGCCGCTTTCGAAGGCCTGAACGTGACGGACATCCTGCCGCGGCTGGTCATGGTCCGCCGCGCGGTCGTGGCCAGCTTCTACACGGACGACCTGCCGCGGCCAGCGGAGTACGACCCAGCCGCATAGCTATCGGATCCTGCGGCGTGGCGTCCCACCGCCCGCCGCAGGATCGCGTGCGCCGCGTTACCTGCAACCCGAGTCTCCGAGGTGCGCCAGGCAATGTGCTGGTCCGGTCTGACCAGCAGCAGCGTCGCCGCGTAGCGCGCCGCCAGGTCGAGCTCCGACAGGTCCACCACGCGCAGCGGCAATCGACCTTGGCGCGCGGCCTCGACAAACGCCGACACGTCGGCGTCAGGCGATAGGCGAAGCAGCGTCAACTCGGCGCTCAGCGCGTCGTACAGCGAGCGGCCGTCTGGCAGCCAGCGATGCGGCAGCCGCGCACCTGGATGGGTCGACGGCGTGTAGTGAATCGGATCATGCGGCGGCGGCGCGGTGCCATCGCCAACGACAACCGGCGAATCCGCATACGTGTACCCCAACACCAGCCCCATGCTGTGGAATTCGCTGTCTTTGGCGCGTCGAATAGCCTCCGGATCGTCGACAAGCGATGTCAGGTCCGTCGAGAGCATGCTCATGTTGGCGGTGGCGTCTTCGATGGTCTGCTGTGCAACCGGTCGACGTTCGGCCTGGTAACTCCGCAACAGCTCCGGGCTGCCCCAGCCGTTGAGGGTCGCCGCCAGTTTCCAGCCGACATTGACCGCATCGCCGATACCGGTGTTGAACCCATGCCCACCCCAGGGCGGGTTGAGATGCGCCGCGTCGCCGACCAGGAACACGCGGTCGGTCTGATACGTGTCGGCCAGCAGCATGCGCGCGGTCCACGGGTCGGTCGCGACGAGCTCGGCCTGGACCTGCGCGCCAATCAATCCAGCCATGACGCGGTCAGGGTCCCGGTCGCCGGTCTCGGCGTCGATGCCCAGGCCGATCCCCCACCACGTATCATGCAGGTCCATCCGCCCGAGTGCGCCGGGTGTGCTGGAATTGAGGACCCAGTAGTGGACGGCCGGTCCGTGCGGGACGCGCTCCGCCAGGCCCGGCGCACGGAAGACGACGTTGAAGTTCGGGCGCAGATCGGAATTGCCTGCGTAGCGCGCGCCGATCGCTGCGCGCGTGGGGCTGGCGGAGCCTTCACAGCCGAGGACGTACTGCGCCCGAATTTCACGCTCGGCGCCGTCTCGCGCTCGGGCGCGCACACTGACCGAATCCGCCTGCTCGCTGAGCTCCACCAGTGACCAGCCGGTGGCAAAAGTGACGGCGGGTATCTGCCCAAGAGCCTCGCGCAGCACCTGCTCCACGAGCGGCTGCCCGATTTGCTGACCGGCTTCGGCCCACTCCTCGCGTCGGGTCGGACTCAGCCCAAAGCAGTCACCGATGCGGGTGATCTCGCGCCCGAGCAGACTCGTGCAGAAGACCACCTCTTGCGACCAGGCGACCGGAAGAGGCGCCACATCACGAATGCGCTGCGCCAGACCCCAGCGTCGGAAGTGCTCCATGGTGCGCACGCTGGTGGTCTTGGCGCGCGGGCGATCGAAGGAGATCGTCTCGCGTGGCTCGAGGACGAGGCACGCGATCCCGCGCTGGCCGAGCTCGACCGCCGCGGCCAGACCCGTCGGCCCACCACCGGCGATGAGAACTGGAACTTCGCTTGGCAGCTCACGCATGGCTCGTGCAGTCTGTTCAGCGGGCATAACCCATCGCGCCGCCGCCGGTGTCGGCGTATGGTGGCGTTAGACCCGAGCGGCGAGGCTCTCGGGAGTGACGTTCTCGCGTTCGGTGACCTGGCGGATAACGAAGTCGAACGACCCGTGTTTGGTGCCATCCGCGTCCACCGTGCAGCGGACCAGGCACTCGGGCGTGTAGAAGGCGTCTTCCTCGTTGCCGGGCTCACCCTCGATGTACAGCTGCGTCGTCACCGGGCTGCTCACGCCCTGCACTTTCATGTGAATGTGCTTCGCATCGCGCGGAAAGTAGCAACCTGGAACGATGGTGGTAAATTCGTAGCGACCCTCGGCGTCCGTCACCACGAAGCCCGTGTACCGATAGCCGACCATGTCGTAATTGCCGGCGGCATCCGACGACCACAGGTTGACCACCGCGTTGGGAATCGGCGTGCCTTTCTGATTCAGCACGCGCCCGGACAGGATCAATTCGGGCCTGTCCCCGGGCTCGAGCAAGTTCGAGCGCTGCGGTGCACCGAGGCGGAAGTAGGGGCCGTCGATCTCCTGGGGCGTCGGCTTCAGCTCACCCGGTTCTGGTGGTGCTTGCTGAAACACGGTCTTGCCAGCCAGGCTGCCGCCCGGCGCCCGCTCGTTCTGCATGATCTCGAAGACAGCCTCACGCGCTTTGACCAGCTCCTGAATCTTGTCTTCGATCTTGTCCTCAATCATGTCCTGGCCTCCCCGGTTGTAGATCTCCTGGTCGAGTCTAACCTCTGAAATTGTATCCGCAACCAGGACGGACGCCAGCCAGACGGACCGGCGCCGTGCCATATGCGTGTGGACGTTGAGGTGTTACTGCGGCGCCATGGGGGGACAGTCCGACGGATCAGTCACCACCCGGATCGGCGCTCCGTTGAGGTAGGCGGCCACGTCCTCCGCCATTCGCTGCCAGGCGGAGCGGAAGCCTTGCTCGGTGACGTAGCCCACGTGTGGGGCAACGACCACGTTGTCGAGCGATCGGAACGGGTGATCCGCGGGGAGCGGCTCGCGATCAAAGACGTCGAGACCGGCACCGGCGAGGTGACCGGAACGCAGCGCCGCGATAAGGGCTGACTCCTCGACGATCGGACCGCGGGAGATGTTGACCAGGATGGCGCCGCGCTTCATCCTGGCGAGGTCGTCGGCGCG
>JAFAWJ010000060.1 GCA_019242065.1 Chloroflexota bacterium | reverse complement strand
CCGCAACCCACTACTCAGCGCGTCTGCACCAGCCCGGTGAAGTACACCGGCCAGGACAAGATCCAGCACGACGTCGCCAACCTCAAGGCCGCCATCGCCGGCAAGGACGTCGAGGGCTTCATCGCCGCGCTCGGCCCGGTCAGCCTGGGCGCGGGGCTCCACAACGAATACTACCCGACCGAAGAAGCGTATCTCTCGGCCGTCGCCGAAGCCGTCCGCGAGGAATACCGCGCGATCACCGACGGCGGTCTGATCGTCCAGATCGACGAACCCAACTTCTTCACCGCGTGGATGTTCTACCCCGACTACACGATCGAAGAATATCGCAAGCTGCTGGAGTTCTACGTCCAGATCATCAATCATGCCCTGGACGGACTGCCGGAAGACCAGATCCGCTTCCACGCGTGTTGGGGCAGCGGCCATCGGCCTCACGTCCACGACGTCGAGCTGAAATACATCGCGGATCTCCTTACGCGTATCAACGCGCAGTGCTATTCGATCGAGGCCGCCAACGTCCGTCACCAGCACGAGTGGCGCGTATGGGAAGACGTCAAGCTGCCCGAGGGCCGGATTCTGATGCCAGGCGTCATCAGTCACGCCACGGACCTGGTCGAGCATCCCGAGGTGGTCGCCGAGCGACTCGTCCATTACGCCAGCGTCGTCGGCAAGGAGAATGTGCAGACTGGCACCGACTGCGGCATTGGTTCGCGCGTTGGCCACCCCGAAATCGTGTGGGCCAAACTGCGCTCCATGTCCGAAGGCGCCCGCCTCGCCTCCGACCGTCTGTGGGGCAGATCCAGCTGAGCTAAACGCCGAGTGGCGCCGTCGACTGGCTCGCCAGCGCGGCGCCTTCCGCAAGGACTTGCAGCTTGGCCCACACCAGCTGCGGATGCACCCGGCCCCCCAGTCCACAGTCAGTGCCACCCATCACATTCCGCTTGCCCACGCGCCGCGCAAAGCGATCGATCCGCTCCGCCACCAGCCGCGGATGCTCCAGCACGTTGGTGGCATGGCTGACCACGCCCGGCACGAGGATCTTGCCCTCCGGTAGCTTGACGTCCTCCCAGATGTGGTACTCGTGCTCGTGGCGCACGTTGCCCGCCTCGAACAGGTACGCCTGCGCCTTGACGCGCAGCATGAGATGGACGATGTCCGTGAGCGGCACGTCGCTGGAGTGCGGCCCGTGCCAGCTGCCCCAGCAGATGTGGTAGCGGATTCTGTCCTCCGGAACCGCCCGCAACGCATAGTTCAGGGCTTCGATGCGCAGCTCACAGTGCTTCAGATACTCCTCGAGCGACTTACCTTCGGCCAGAAAGCGATCGTAGTTGTAGGGGATGAACGCATCGTCGACCTGGAGCAGCAATCCGGCATTGGCAATGGTTTGATATTCGACGCTCAGCGCGTCGGCCAGCGCGTACACGAAGGCTTCTTCTGAGGCGTAGTGTTCGTTGACACGCCCCGGTTCGACGCTGGCGGGCGCCGCCACCGGCAGGAAGGCCTCGGTGATGCGCACCCCCTGCAGCGCATGCAGGAGGTTGTCGACGTCGCGCTGCAGCGCCGCCTGACCCGTATAGGTGATGGGCGCGGTGCACACCCACTGCGTCGGCGGAGCCGGCGTGCGCAGACGACCGTCAGGTAGATACCACAGCGTTCCAGCGCGTGCGGCCTGCCCGTAATACTCGGCGAAATCCTGCCGGTCCTTGCCACGCAGCACCTGCGCATCTGGCGGCATCGGTCGTGCTTCAAAGCCACCCAGCCGCTCGGTGAGGTAGCCGGTCCAGCTGGACTTGTCGAATTCGCCATCGTTGACCACGTCGACACCAACTTCGACCTGTCGGTTCACGACTGCGCTGACGGATTGTTCCAGCATGCGGGCGTACCCAGCTGAGTCGGAGTCGCGGTGCTCGAACGCGTCGTCGAGCTCGACCGGTCGCGGCAGACTGCCAACGTGTGTCGTCAGAATTCGATCACCACTCCGCTGCACAGGTCCGCTCCTCCTCCGCTAGGACGACGACTACGACTACGACGAGACGAACACGAGCTGCTGCGCGAAGACGGTGAACGGCACGTCCGCGCCCTGGTACTTGCCACCGGTCAGCACCAGCGCGCACGGCGTTCCGTCCGGTGGCCGCGCCCGCGTCGTGAAGTTGCTGTCGTACGTCTGGCTCAGTTGCACCCCCTGGGCCGACGACTTCATCTGTTCGACCATCTTCAGCCGGTTGTCCATGAACCAGTTGAGCTCAGCGGTGCTCACATTCGCCGAGGTGACGCTCTCGACCGGGCCGGAGCTCGACGTCAGCGCGGCGTCCAGATCGCTGATGCGCAGCAATCCCAGCGTACCGCCCGTCATAATGTTCTTGGCATCCGGATTCTGGTCGCTGCGGTCATAGTACAGCCCGAGCATGACCAGCCGCGCCTCGGCCGGAGCATGGAACGTGATCCTGGCGATGAACGGGATCTGTGCGCTCGGCAACTGCAGGGTCTGCGGTGAGTCCAGCGACGCCAGACTGGTGTAGTCGCTGCCGATCTTGACCGACGTCGTCCTCCAGTTGCGCGGCTTCAACGGCTCGTCGGTGGGCCCCTCGGTTGGCGGTGTCACGATGCGACTCCCCGTGCCTGACGCCGACGGGCGAACGCAGCCCGCCGCTACTGTGACGCCGACGGCGCCCGCCGCCAGGACCATTGCCCGACGCCTCGAAAACGTAGTGCTGATCACGCCGCTTGCCTCTCCCCAGGATGCGTGGTGTAGATGCGGGCCACACGAAGTGGTGCGCGAAGAGTACGACGCCTGCCCGATCAATGTTGTCCCCAGGTTGTTCCCAGGTCGAGACCGCGTTGCTCGGCGGCGATATGATGAGTCCCAGACATCACCAACGGGGGTGACACGTGCGCGGAGCGGTCCTGTACGAGGCCAACACACCACTGCAAATCGAAGACGTCTCGCTCGACGGTCCGCGAGACGACGAGGTCCTGGTGCGCGTCGAGGCCACCGGCGCCTGCCACAGCGACTACCACGTCATGGACGGCACCTGGCACGGCGCGGGTTACCCCTTGCCGATGATTCTGGGTCACGAAGCCGCGGGAATCGTGGAAAAGGTCGGCTCGAACGTGCGCACCACGCGCCCAGGCGACCACGTCATCCTCTCGTTCGCTCCGAATTGCGGCCGCTGCCGCATGTGCACCATTGGCCGTCCGAACCTGTGCAGCGAGATGATCTGCCCGCCCGGCAAGTTCCACGACGGCACCCGCCGTCACCGCAAAGGCGACCAGGAGCTCAACTGCTTCGGCCGCGGCATGTCCTCGTTCGCCGAGTACAGCGTGGTCCACGAATCGGCAGCGATTCCTATCCCCGCCGACGTGCCGCTGACCGCCGCGGCGCTGATGGGCTGCGCGGTGATGACCGGGGTGGGCGCGGTACTGAACACCGCCGCGGTCGAGCCCGGCTCCACCGTCGCCGTCTTCGCCACAGGTGGCGTGGGCCTCAACGTGGTGCAGGGTGCCGTCCTGGCCAACGCCAGCCGCATTATCGCGGTCGACCTGCTCGACAACAAACTCGACTACGCCAGTAGCTTCGGCGCCACGCATACCATCAATGCGGGGCGCGACAACGCCGTCGAAGCCATCCGTGAGCTGACCGACGGCCAGGGCGTCGACTACGCGTTCGATGCGATTGGCGACGCGCGGGTCTCGCGCGCGTGCTACGACGCGGTGCGGCGTGGCGGCACCGCCGTTGTCGTCGGCATGGCCCCGACGGGTACGGAGATCCCGATTCCTGCCACCATCGCCGGCGAAGAGAAGGTGGTCAAAGGCTGCTTCTACGGCTCGACGCGACCAGCGGTCGACTTTCCGCGCCTGGTGGACTTTTATCAGCGCGGCGCGCTCAAGCTGGATGGCATGATTACGCGCACGTACCCGTTGGAGTCGATCAACGACGCGTTCGACGCGCTGAGCCGCGGCGAAAACGCGCGGGGCGTGATCATGCCGACCAACTGAAGGATCGCATTCGCCATGTGCCGTAGCATCAAGACCCTCGCCAATTTTGAGCCACCCGCCACGGACGACGAGATTCGCGCCGCGGCGGTGCAGTTCGTCCGTAAGCTGAGCGGCGCGACGCGTCCGTCGCATGCCAACGAGGCGGCGTTCGAGCGCGCCGTGGATGAGGTGACCGCCGCCGCGCATCGCCTGCTGCATGACCTCCAGACGAGCGCGCCGCCGCGCAATCGAGAGGTCGAAGCCCGCAAAGCCAAAGAGCGAGCCCGCGAGCGCTACGCCCGCGTCGCCTGAGTTCAGGTGTTGACCGCCGTCGGCGACGGTCTTTCACTTGTCGGTCCATCCGCCGCCCGTCGCGAGGCGAAAATGAGCGCAACCCGGTACCGTGCTACGCCATGGAGAAGCCTGGATGCATCTGACCGCTCGTGAACAGGAGAAACTGCTGATCTTCGTCGCCGCCGACCTCGCTCGACGTCGTGCCGCGCGCGGCCTGAAGCTCAATTACCCGGAGGCTATCGCGGTGATCACGGCGGACCTGCTGGAGGGCGCACGCGACGGTCGTTCGGTGGCGGAGTTGATGAGCGCCGGCAAACGCATCCTGCGTCGCGACGACGTCATGGACGGCGTACCGGAGATGATCGCGGAGGTCCAGGTGGAAGCCACTTTTCCAGACGGCACGAAACTGGTCACCGTCCACGAGCCGATCCCATGATCCCCGGCGAAGTGATCCCTGCGCAAGGGACCGTCGTCCTGAACGCCGGACGCCCGAGCATCACCATCGACGTCCTGAATACGGGCGACCGTCCCATCCAGGTGGGCTCCCACTTTCATTTCCACGAAGTCAACACGGCCCTCCAGTTCGACCGGTCTCTGGCCTACGGCCAGCGCCTGGATATCCCCTCCGGTACGGCCGTCCGCTTCGAGCCCGGCGAGCGGCGCAGCGTCGACCTGGTCCCGTATGCTGGCGACCGCGTCGCGTTCGGCTTCCAGGGCCAGGTCAACGGGGCGCTCGACTAGCGTGCCGCGTGAGATTCCGCGCTCTCGGTATGCGGCACTGTACGGACCGACCACCGGCGACCGGGTGCGGCTGGCCGATACGGAGCTGGTCGTCGAAGTGGAGGCGGACCGCACCCGCTACGGTGACGAAGTTAAGTTCGGCGGCGGCAAGACCATCCGTGATGGCATGGGCCAGTCCGCGACCGCGACAGACGTACCGGACCTCGTCATCACCAACGCGCTGATTATCGACCACTGGGGCGTCGTCAAAGCGGACGTCGGCATCAAAGACGGCGTGATCCGCGCCATTGGCAAAGCCGGCAATCCCGACATCATGGACGACGTGGATCCTTTGCTGATTATCGGTGCAGGCACCGACGTGATCGCCGGTGAAGGCCTGATTCTGACGGCGGGTGGCATCGACGCACACATCCACTTCATCGCGCCTCAGCAAATTACCGAAGCCATCACGTCTGGCATCACCACGATGATTGGCGGTGGAACAGGTCCGAGCACCGGCACGAATGCCACCACGTGCACGCCGGGCGAGTGGAACCTGGCGCGTATGCTCCAGGCCGCCGATGCGTATCCCGTCAACCTCGGGCTCCTGGGTAAGGGCAACTCCAGCGGCACCGACGGCTTAAGGCAGCAAGTCCACGCCGGCGCGATCGGCCTCAAACTCCATGAGGATTGGGGTAGCACTCCGGCCGCGATCGACGCCTGTCTGCGGGTGGCGGACGAGCTTGACGTGCAGGTGGCGATTCACACGGACACGATCAACGAGGCTGGTTTCGTCGAAGACACCGTTGGGGCCATCGCCGGCCGCACGATCCACACCTATCATACCGAGGGCGCCGGCGGTGGACATGCGCCGGACATCATCAAGGTCGCTGGACTGCCCAATACCCTTCCATCGTCGACAAACCCGACTCGGCCATTGACGGTGAATACCGTCCAGGAGCACCTGGACATGTTGATGGTCTGCCACCACCTGAGTCCGGATATCCCGGAGGACCTGGCCTTCGCCGAATCGCGCATTCGACCGGAGACGATCGCCGCGGAGGACATCCTGCACGACATGGGTGCGCTCAGCATGATCGCGTCAGATTCGCAGGCGATGGGGCGTGTCGGCGAGGTCATCATGCGCACCTGGCAAACCGCGCACAAAATGAAGGTCCAGCGCGGTCATCTCGCCGAGGCGGGTGATCCGCCAACTCACGACAACGCGCGCGTCAAGCGCTACATCGCCAAGTATACGATCAATCCCGCCATTGCCCACGGCATGAGTCACCTGATTGGTTCGATCGAGCCTGGCAAACTCGCCGACCTGGTGTTGTGGAAACCAGCGTTTTTCGGCGTGAAACCGGAGCTGGTGCTCAAGTCCGGACTGATTGCGTACGCCGCCATGGGTGATCCGAATGCCTCGATTCCAACTCCGGAGCCCGTAATGTACCGGCCGATGTTCGCCGCGGCGACTCCACACAGTACCTGCGTGACGTTCGTGTCCACCAGCGCGCTCGAACGCGAGGTGCCCCAGCGATTGGGTTTGCGCAAACGCGTCGAAGCGGTGCGCGGCACACGCGCATTGGGCAAACGCGACATGCGCTTGAATTCGGCGACCCCCGCGATCGACGTCGATCCGCAAACCTATGCCGTATATGCTGATGGCATCCACCTCACGTGCGAGCCAGCCGCGAGCCTGCCAATGGCACAGCGCTACTTCCTCTTCTGATGCAGTCTCACTGGCTGGACATCTTCCACGTCCTTGACTCGTCGTTCCCAACTGGCGCATACGTGCATTCCTTCGGCCTCGAATCTTTCGCAGGAGCGCCCGACGCGCTAGAGACAGTCTTGCGCCTGCGCATAGCACAATCCCTCGCCCGCCTGGAGCTGGTCTTTGTCCGCTACGCTCTCACTGGAGACCTCGTGGACCTCGACGCGCGCTTTCACGTCCTCCAGCTTGTACGCGAGCCGCGGGTAGCCAGTATGGCGATCGGCACGAGCCTCCTCAGGTCGGCCAGCGACATCCTCTCAGATGGACGAGTACATGAGTTTCTGCGCCACGGCGTCCACCATCATCATCCGATTGTCTTCGGCGCCGTAGCCGCCGCCTGCCAGATGCCCGTGGACCTGGCACTAGAGACCTACGCCTTTGGCAGCGTGCGCGGCCAGGTCTCAGCGGCGCAGCGGCTCGGCTGGATCGGCCAACGCGACGCGCAGCGCATCCTCCATCACCTCAAGCCATGCGTAGTGGCCGCTGCCCACACGTCACGGCAGACAGATCTGGATGCGGCCGGCGCGTTCACTCCCCTATGGGACATCGCCTGCATGGCGCACGAGCGAGCTGAGGCGCGGATGTTTGCCTCATGACGCGGCCGCTGCGTATCGGTATTGGCGGGCCGGTCGGCTCCGGCAAGACGGCGTTGGTGGACCGCGTGTGCCGTGGGTTGCGTGACGAAATGGAGCTCGGCGTGGTCACCAACGACATCTACACCCGCGAAGACGCCGAGTTCCTGGTCCGCGCCCGGTCACTGGCCCCCGAACGCATCCGCGCGGTCGAAACCGGCGGCTGCCCGCACGCGGCCATTCGCGACGACGTGTCGATGAACCTGGCGGCGGTCGAAGCGTTGACGGCGGACTTCCCGTCGCTGCAGGTGGTGCTGGTCGAGAGTGGTGGTGACAATCTCACGGCCACGTTCAGCCCGGACCTGGCGGACGTCCAGGTCTACGTTATCGACGTCGCCGGTGGCGACAAGGTCCCGCGCAAAGGTGGTCCGGGTGTCACCCGCAGTGAGCTGCTCATCATCAACAAGGTCGACCTGGCCGATGCGGTCGGCGCCTCCCTGGACGTGATGGACCGCGAGGCGCGCAAGGTGCGGGAGGGCCGCCCGATCCTCTTCACCAACCTCCGTCAGGGCGACGGCGTGCCGGCCGTGCTCGATTGGGTGCGCAAGCAGGTTGTCCATCGCGCATAGCTATCTCACCTTCGAATACCGGAACGGGCACACCGTTCTCGCCGCTTCGCACGTCGAGCTGCCGCTCTTCGTCCAGCGGCCGCTGCGCGGACCGCACGGTGAGGCCGTCGTCGTGATGCTTTCTCCGTCCGGCGCACTGTTCGACGGCGATCGCCTGGACCTCCAGGTCACGTGCGCCGCGGGCACCGACGTGACGCTGACCACCGCATCCGCGACCAAGCTCAACCGCTGCCCCCGCGACGACATCCGCTTCGACCTCCACGTTGAGGTACGCGGCGGCGCGACGTTTCGCTACGTCCCGCATGAGCTGATCCCTTTCCGCGACACCCACTATCGACAGCGGATCTCCCTTGACATCGACGCCGACGCGCGGGCCTGGCTCCTCGAGGTGGCGGGCGCCGGACAAACCGGCGCCGCGTTCACGTACGCGCGTCTGGACTTCGCGACGACACTTCGGCGCGACCAGCAAGTTGTCGCGCGCGAGCGCTTTTGCATGTCGCCGGAGACGGCTGGCCAGCTTCAGGGACGCACGCACTACGCCGGACTCTTCGCGCTCGGCCCTGAATGGGATCCCACCTCCGCCAGGCAAGTGAATGATCGACTGGCGTGTGAACCGTTGGCCGGCGCCTCGACGCTACCTGGAGGTGGAGTGGTGGCGCGGGCCGTGGGTGACGCGGCGCAATCGCTGCGTGGTCGTCTGCTGCGTGCGGTGGACTATCCGGCCTGGCTCACAAGCCTGGTGCCACCGTAGAATTCGGCCGCGAATGCGCACACATACCAAGCGGCAGCGTCGCAATCGCCCCGGAGTCCAGCACCTGTGGGGTTTCGACAACGGGCACCTGGCCAGCGCCGTCAACGACGCGCAGGAGAGCCACTTGTGGGAACTCACGGTCTTCGACGGTAATGGCCGACTTGCCTCCAGCATGCCGAACCGACCGGAAGTCATGCGCGCACTCCGACCCGTCGACGTGCGCCGCGTCCTCCGCGATATCCAGACGCTCCCGTAGAATCGTACTTTATCGACGGGTTTGTGCAGTCTGCACAAGATTCGCGCCTCGCCTTTGGCTCGCCGCGCCGAATCGCCGTGTGCCTGCCGCGCGCTAGGCTCATTGGTCAGATGAGTTATCAGGCCGAATACATCTGGATCGACGGCACGCGGCCGACGCCGATCATGCGCAACAAGACCCGCATCATTGAGTCAGGGAAACAACCCGGCATCTGGGGATTTGACGGTTCGAGCACCAATCAGGCGCCCGGGAAAAACTCTGACTGTGTCCTCCGACCCGTGTTTTCGTGTCCGGATCCGTTGCGCGGTGGAGACAACATCCTGGTGTTGTGCGAAGTCGAGTTGATTGACTTTACCCCGCATCCCACCAACACGCGCGCCGCTTGCGTGGCCGCCGCGGCCAAGTACGCCGACCAGGAGCCGATGTTCGGTATCGAGCAGGAATACACGTTCTTCCGTCACGGTCGACCGCTTGGTTGGCCAGCAGACGGCTATCCGGCGCCGCAAGGTCCCTATTACTGTGGCACCGGTGGCGAGAAGATGGTCGGCCGCCGGATCGTCGAAGACCACACGGTGGCGTGTATGAAAGCCGGTCTGTCAATCGAAGGCACCAACGCCGAAGTCATGATGGGGCAATGGGAGTTCCAGATTGGCATCTTGCCTCCGCCGGCCATCGGCGACCACCTGTGGATGGCGCGCTGGCTGCTCAACCGCGTCGCCGAGGACCATGACGTCGTCGTTTCTTTCGACGCGAAGCCCATGCCCGGTGACTGGAATGGCGCCGGAGCCCACACCAACTTTTCCACGCGCGCGATGCGCGAAGGTTGGGATCCGATCATCGTCGCATGTGAAGCGCTCGGGAAGAACACGATCGCGCACATCGACAATTACGGTGCGGGCATCAAGGATCGTCTGACCGGCGCGCACGAAACGGCGCACTGGAGTGAGTTCAGCTACGGCGCGTCCGATCGCGGTGCATCGGTCCGTATTCCGTGGATCGCCGCGCAGCAGCGCAAGGGTTGGCTGGAGGATCGCCGCCCGAACGCGAATATGGACCCGTACGTTGTCACCCGCATGATTGTGGAGACGTGCTGCGGCGCCCTCGCCGCGGCCGCCCCAACACCCGTCGACGGCAAGGTCGGAGTAACCGCCGCCGCCGACTAAATTTGGAGGGAGGCATTCAGGGCTGCGGATCGGACGTGGCGCCACCATCGGCTGGCAGCACCGCGACGTTGAGCCAGCGCGCTCCCGTTGCCCTGCGCACGACGAACGTCCTCGCGAACGGCGCCGTCTCCCGCGTCTGCAGCCGACCGGCCGCATCGTACGTCTCGCTGGTCACCTCCCCGCGGGTCTGGAGTCCAAGGCTCAGTCCATCCTGCCGGCCGAACGGCCGCAGCAGGCTCACGTCGATCGACTCCGGTCGATAACGCTCAATCCGCGTCGTGCCGGTCGTCGTCGCGTCGCGGATGCGCCCTTGCATCTCGTCGAGTCTGTCGCCGTGATCCACCTGCGTCAGCAGATCTGGATCCGCCGCCAGCAATGCCTGGTTTTCGATGTCCAGGTTCTGAGCGGCGGTCAGCACGATGGCCTGCATCGCAGCGCCTGAGAGCGTGGGGTCCCACTCGGTCACGGCGCTGTCGACCGAAATCGACGGAAACGTTGCGGCGTCCATGCGGGCTGGCTCCAGCAGCGCCTCCTCCGCGTTCACCTGAGACGCCCCGCGCGCAGGCGCCCCGGCCAGCACAATCCCAGCGGCAACCGCGGCGACCCCGAGTGCAGCTGCGCCGGCTCGACAACGCGTCCAATATCGTCGCGGGTCGTCCTCAACCGACCCAGGCTCCGGCAACACCCGATAGAGAATCGGCCGCGACGCGCAGACCAGCGTCAGCCCCGCCAGCAGCCCCACCTTCGACCAGAACTCGGTAGTTTGCGGTGCCATCAGCAGCGCGCCGACGAGTCCGACCAG
>JAFAWJ010000004.1 GCA_019242065.1 Chloroflexota bacterium | reverse complement strand
GCAGACTGGACATCGTGGTCAACAACGCCTTCGCGCTCGACCGGGTGGGTCGCCTGGACGCGGTGCACGTTCCCGAGGAGGAGTGGGACCACGGCATGAACGTCGGGCTGAAGGCGATGTACCGCGCGGCCCGATTCGCGGTGCCACACCTGCGCGCCGCCGGCGGTGGGGCGATTGTCAACATGTCCTCGGTGCACGGGTTGCTTGCGGAGCCGGGGCAGCTCGTCTACGAGACGCTCAAGGCGGGTGTCATCGGCCTCACCCGCCAGCTGGCGGTGGAGTACGGGCCGGACCATATTCGCGTGAACGCGATCTGTCCGGGGCACATCGTGACCGAACGCATGGCGGAACGCTGGGCAGAGCAGCCCGAGACGCTGCGCTATTTCGAAGAGCAGTATCCGCTGCGGCGGACGGGGACGCCGGAGGATATTGCCAATGCGATTGCCTTTCTGTGTTCGGAAGACGCAGCGTTTATTACGGGTCAGGCGCTGGTGGTGGATGGCGGCCTGTCCATCCAGTTGCAAGAGCACCTGGCGACGCGGCTAGCGCGCTACGCGCAAAAGAATGCTGACACGCTCACGTGGTACCCCCACTAGATCCGGTGGAGCGCCCTTGCCATTCGGTCCAGGATCTCACCAAGGATGGGCGTGGCGGTGGCGAAGTTGAGTCGGACGTGGCCCCGGCCTGGCGGCCCGAAGTCAGTGCCGTCGTTCAGCGCCACGCGGGCGGTTTCCAGGAAGAACTGCTGGGGCCCGCCCGGCAGCGACAACCGCGAACAGTCGAGCCAGGCCAGGTACGTCGCCTCCGGCGCGTGAACGCCGATCTCGGGTAGCTCGCGGCCAAAGAACTCAACAACCTGCTCACGATTCGCCTGGAGCTGCGCCATCACATCTGCAAACCAGTCACCACACTCGGTCCACGCCGAGACCGTGGCCTCGATCCCGAAGCGGTTGGCGATGCCGAGCATGCGGTCAGGAATGGCCGCGCGAAACCGTTCGCGCAGCTCCGCCGAGCCGAAGGACATCAGTCCACAGCGCAGTCCAGGAATGTTGTAGGCCTTGGTTGCGGAGGTGATGGTGATCGTGCGCGCGGCGATCTCTGGGCCAAGCGAGGCGAGCGGAGTGTGCTGATGGCCGGTGTACGCAAAGTCGGCATGGACCTCGTCGGCGACCACGATCACGTCATGTTCGATCGCCGCCGCCGCGATGGCCTCCAGCTCGTGGCGCTCGAAGACCCGTCCGGTGGGATTGTGCGGATTGCACAACAACACCATCGGCACATCCCCAAGCGACGGTGTGTCGACGACGAATCGCGTTCCGTCGTCACGCAGCCGATGCTCGACGACGCGCCGACCCGTCAAACGGATGGAGTCCAGAAAGGGTGGGTAAATCGGTGTGTGTACCACCACTCCCTGGCCGCGCGACGAGAAGGCAGTGACCAGCGTAAAGAGCGCCTGGACCAGGTCGGCGACCGGAACGACGTGCGCGGTGCCTGGCTGCCAGCCGAACTGGGCTTGCATGTGCGCGGCGAAGGCGTCGGCCAGAGCGGGCGACAAGGTCGACGACTCGTAACCGTAGGCAGCTTCTTCGGTGATGCGGCGCAGGACGCGCTCGATGGGGTCCGCAACGCCGAAGTCCATTTCGGCGATCCACGCCGGTAAGACGTCTCCTGCGTAGCGGTGCCACTTGCGGCCTGGTCGGGCGCGCAGTTCGGCAAGGCTGAGGGCAACACTTGGCACGACACCTGAGCGTACGCGACTCAGGCTGCGAACGCGGCGCCCTCGGGCCGGGTGGCATAGACTGCGCAGCGCATGGCCACTCAGACCCAGGCACCCGCGGAGACAATGCGCGGCGGAGACGCCCTCGCGCGCCAGCTCGCACGCGAGGGAATCCGCCACCTCTTCGGCGTCCCTGGCGTCCAGCTCGACTACGCCGTCGACGGCCTGGCCCGCCTGCCCGCAACCGATCAGATCGCGTACTGCAACACCCGCCACGAGCAGGCCACCTCGTATATGGCCGACGGGTATTCGCGATCCACCGGGCGCATCGGCGGGTGCATGGTCGTACCCGGCCCTGGCCTGCTGAACGCGCTGGCCGGTGTGTCCACGGCATACGCCTGCTCGTCGCGGGTGCTGTGCATCGCCGGCCAGATCCCCTCGGATGCCATCGGTCGCGGCCTGGGCCTGCTGCACGAGATCCCCGAGCAGTCCCAGATCCTGCGGTCGCTCACGAAGTGGTCGGCCCGTGCCGAGACCCCCGAGCAGGTGCCCCACCTGGTACACGAGGCCGTTCGCCAGCTGCGCAGCGGGCGGCCGCGACCCGTCGGCCTGGAAGTGCCGCCCGACATCCTGCAGGCCACCGCCGAGATCAGCCTGCCGGAGCCGGTGGCCGGCGATGCACCACTGGTGCCGGACGCGGCCGCCGTCCAACGCGCGGTCCGGCTCCTGGCCACCGCCGAGCGGCCCGTCATTTACGCGGGCGGAGGCGTCGTGGCCGGCGATGCCAGCCTGCCGTTAAGGCAGCTTGCCGAGCTGCTGCAGTGTCCCGTGGTGATGAGTCCGAACGGTCGCGGCGCCCTGGACGACCGCCACCCGCTGGCGCTCACCTGGCTCGGCGGACGCGCCCCGCTGGCCGAGGCTGACCTTGTGCTGGGGGTAGGCAGCCGCTTTCTCGGCGGTCAGACGCAGCTGCCCCTGGCGGACGGAGCGCGCTGCATCCTGCTGAATGCCGAGCCAGCCGACCTGGACGAGCCGCGGCACCCGGATGTGGCCATTCTCGGCGACGCGGCACTCGGTTTGTCGGCGCTCCGCGACGAGCTCGCGGGCGGTGCGACCAGCGGTCGGCGGCTGTGGCTCGACCTCGATCACGTCCGTCGCTGGGCGGAAGACCTCCAGTCGCAGATCGAGCCGCAGTACGGGTGGGTGCGTTCGCTGCGCGCCTCGCTGCCCGAGGACGGCATCCTGGTCAACGAGTTCACCCAGGTCGGGTATCTGTCGCAGGCGGCGTTCCCGGTGTATCACCCGCGGACGTACATCTCGCCTGGCTATCAGGGTACGCTCGGCTACGGGTTTCCGACCGCGCTCGGGGCGCGGGTGGCCAATCCTGACAAGCCCGTGCTGTCGATCAGCGGTGACGGTGGTTTCGGCTGGGCGCTGCCCGAGCTGTCGACCGCGCGCAAGTTCGGGATCGGATTGGTGACGGTCGTCTTCAACGACCAGGCGTATGGCAATGTCCGCCGTGCGCAGGTGCAGCAGTTCGACGGCCGGATTTTTGGCAGCGAATTGCTGAATCCAGATTTCGTGGAGCTGGCCGAAAGCTTTGGCGTGCGCGGCGCGCGGGCCACGACACCAGGGGAGCTCGAGGGCTTGTTGCGTGAGACGCTGGGGCGCAGTGGCGAGCCCGTGCTGATCGACGTGCCAGTAGGTGTCATGCCACAGCCGTTCCGCCACTTGCGGGAAAGTCCGCTGCCGAAGCTACACCCCGCGCCACGCGCCTGAAACTTCGTGTGAAACACGGCGACATCCTGCGCGCGCGGCTGGGCAATCAGCGGCTCAGTGCTCCGATGGATGATCCGGGCGCGCTGGTGGCCCACCTGGGGGCGGTCCAGGCGCAGGACTGGCCCGCGGCGTGCTGGGCCCTGGGCCTGCGTCTGCGTGACCCGCGCCTCCAGGCGATCGAAACTGCCTTCGACGCGGGCAAGATCCTGCGCACCCACGTGCTGCGGCCAACCTGGCACTGCGTCGCTCCCGCAGACATTCGCTGGATGCTGGCGCTCACCGGTCCCCGCATCGGCGCATCGGCAGCCGCCTACACCCGCAGCCTGGGCCTCGACGACGCGACGCTCGCGTCCGCCAACGCCGTCCTCACCCAGGCCCTCCGCGGCGGCAAAAACCTGACCCGCCCCGAGATCGGCTCACTGCTGCGTGAGAGCGGCGTCGCCGTGGCCAGCGGCGCAATACTCGGCCAGATCCTGTTGCTCGCCGAGGTGGCATCAGTGGTCTGCAGTGGCCCGCGCCGCGGCCGCCAGCACACCTACGCCCTCCTGGATGAGCGCGTACCGGCCCTCCCAGCCCTGGACCGTGACGCGGCAGTGGCCGAGCTCACGTGGCGGTATTTCAACAGTCACGGCCCGGCACTGGTGCGCGATTGCGCCTGGTGGTCGGGTCTCTCGATGGGCGACATCAACCGTGGCCTACAGGCCAATGCGCATCGGCTGCACCGCGACACGCTGGACGGCCACACGTACTGGCATTCGGACCCGCCGCACACAAAGCCCGAATCCATCTCCGCCCACCTGTTGCCCAACTACGATGAATTCACCGTCGCATATCGCGAACGCGACTTGTATTACAAGCGAGGGCCGAATGCGACGGCCGACCCGCTGCCGGACGTCCCCTTCCGTCACGTCCTGCTGCTCGACGGCCAGGTGGTGGGCCGCTGGAGCGCCGCGCGGCGGCCAGACCCAGTCGACGTGGACATCCGTTGGTCGATTGCGCCAACGCTTGCCCAACGCGAAGCGATCGAGGCCGCGGCCGAACGCTACGCGGCGTTTGTCGGACTGCGCTTACAGATTCCTAATCGGAAATTCTGTTCTCGTTAATAGGTCTTGTCCAGACTTTCGGACGAGGTTCACCTGTGTCTGCAAGTGTGTTAGATGACGCCGCGCCTTCGACCGTCGGTCAGACCGGAGGTCAGTTGGAAGAGGTCCTGTTCGAGCTGCGCAAACTGATTGTGGGTCAGGACCGGCTGCTGGAATGCCTGCTGGTCGCACTCCTGGCGCGCGGCCACGTCCTCCTGGAGGGCGTGCCCGGCCTGGCCAAGACCGCGACCATCAAGGCGTTGGCCCAGGTCGTCGGCGGCACGTTCGGTCGCGTGCAGTTCACGCCCGACCTGGTTCCAGCGGACCTGGTTGGCACGCGCATGTACACGGGCGCGACCAGCGGCTTCATCACCGAGCTCGGGCCGGTTTTCGCCAATCTGCTCCTGGCCGACGAGATCAACCGGTCGTCGGCCAAAGTCCAGTCAGCCCTGCTGGAAGTCATGCAAGAGCACCAGGTCACCATTGGCAAGCAGACCTTCCGCGTGCCGGAGCCGTTCCTGGTGCTGGCCACGCAGAATCCGATCGAATCGGACGGGACCTATCCGCTGCCAGAGGCACAGCTGGACCGATTTATGTTCAAAGTGCTGGTCGACTATCCGTCCTACGACGACGAGCTGGTTGTCGTCCAGCGGGTGACCGGGCCGAGCATCGCGCTGCGGCAGGTGCTCACGCCGGCCAGGCTGGTCGAGCTGCAGGAGCTGACGGATGCCATCTACGTCGATCCACGCGTCGTGGCATATGCCGTGACCTTGGTGGACGCGACGCGCAATCCGGCCAGGCATGGCCTGCCGCAGCTTGCGGGCGCGATTCAATTTGGCGCCAGCCCGCGCGCCTCCATCAACCTGGTGGCCGCGGCTCGCGCCCTGGCGTTTTTGCGCGGACGACGCTACGCGCTGGCGACCGACGTGGAGTACCTGGCGCCGGAGATCCTCCGCCACCGACTGGTCCTGACCTACGAGAGCCTCGCGGCCGGCGGGAGCGCTGACGCCGCGGTGCGCTTCCTGCTCTCACGGCATCCAGCGCCGCGGCTGGACCTGGCGGACCGCGATGCAGCCTGAATCCGGTACGACACGGCTCCTGCTGCGCCGCCTGCGGTGGACTATCTTGCGTCCACTGGCGCGGCGCGCCAATGGCGACGAGCGCTCGCGTCAGTCAGGACCGGGTATTGAATTTGCGCAGGTGCGCGAATACCAGCCGGGCGACGACGTGCGCCGCATCGACTGGCAGCTGACGGCTCGCTCGGATCGGCCGTACATTCGCGAGGCGCACGACGAGCGCGGCCTGGATATCTGGCTGGTCGTCGACGTCAGCCCGTCGATCGACTGGGGCACCGGGCGGAGCCTCAAGCGCGACCTGGCGGTCGAGCTGTCGGCCGTGGCTGGCGAATTGCTCGGCCAGCGCGGCAACCGGGTCGGCTTGCTGCTGTTTGCCGAAAACGTCGTCGGTATCGTGCCGCCGGGTGCTGGACACGCGCACGTCGAGCGGATCGTGGGTCGCCTGCGCGACGAACCGCGTCGGCCTCCAGACGCCGGTCCCACGGATCTGGCGGGTGTGCTTGGCGTGCTGCCGCGTCTGATGCGACGCGCGTCGATGATTGTGCTGGTCACGGATTTCCTGGTGCCTGACGGATGGGCGGAGCGTTTGCGATCGTTGACTCGCCGCCACGAGGTGATCGCGGTGCGCGTGGAGGATCCGCGTGAGGTGGACCTGCCGGATATTGGCGTCGTCACGTTCGAGGATCCGGAAACCGGCACGCAGCTAACGGTCGATACGGGTGACACGCGCCTGCGACAACGCTTTCACGATGCTGCCGCGCAACAGTCGGTCCGCATCGATGCCAGCTTGCGCGCGTGTGGCGCTGAGGTGGTCCATCTGGGCACCGACGGCGCGCTGCTGGAGTCGATGGCGAGCTTTCTCGATGCGCGCCGACGACAGACTCGCCCGCGCACGGTGGTGCCGATGGTGCCCAGCCGACCGGATGAGGTGCCGGTGGCATGACGTTTCTCTGGCCAACGGCGCTGGTCGCGCTGGTGTGCCTGCCGCTGCTGGCCGGCGTCTATGTCTGGATGCAGCGGCGCCGCAAAGCGTACGCGGTGCGCTTCACCAACCTCTCACTCCTGCGCGAGGTGGTCGGCACTGGCCCCGGATTGCGGCGCCACGTGCCGCCGGTGCTGTTCCTGCTGGGGATGGCCGCGCTGCTGGTGTCTCTGGCGCGACCGACCATGGTGCTGGCTGTACCGCGCACTGGCTCGAACGTCATGCTGGTGCTGGACGTGTCGGGCTCGATGGCCGCAACCGACATCCAGCCCACGCGGCTCGGCGCCGCCACGGCAGCCGCCACGCAGTTCATCGATTCGCTGCCGGATGGCACCCGCGTGGGAGTGGTGAGTTTCAGTCAAGGCGCGAGCGTCGTGGCGCCGCTGTCCAGCGACAAGACCCGTGCGGAAACTGCCCTCCAGCGTCTGACGCCCGATGGTGGCACCGCCATCGGCGATGGACTGGACGCGGCTTTGACCCAGTTGTCGCAAGCTCCGGTTGATAGCCAGGGCGAACACGATCCCGGGCTGGTGGTGCTGCTGTCGGACGGCGAGAACAACTTCGGCCAGGCGCCGGCGACGGTGGCGCAGCGTGCCACCCAGCAGGGCGTGCAGGTTGACACGGTCGGCATCGGCCAGCGTGGGCAGGAGGCGTACGTCGACCGTCAGCCGGTTGGACTGGACGAAACGACGCTCCGCAACATCGCCAGCGTCACCGGTGGCCAGTACTTCTACGCGGCAGACGCGGGCCAGTTGTCGCAGATCTATTCGCAGTTGAGCTCGCATCTTACCTGGGTGCCGCAGCGCACCGAAATTACCGCGCTGGTCAGCGGCCTGGCCGCCGCCTTCTTCCTGGTCGCCGCTGGCCTCTCCATGCGCTGGTTCGGCCGCCTCCCCTGAGTTTTGAGGGGGCCGGAGCACCACTTTGGTGACCAGGTCGATCCCCGCAGATTCCCAGGTCATGCCGTTCAGCGCACTCCAGAGTACCCTGGCTGCGGTCTGGTCGATGGAACGTGGCGCTGACCCATGGATGAGCTCGAAGAAGTCTTATCAGGACTGGTCACGTTCACCGCCAGCCACGGCCTGCCGACCGTTGCCGTCATCCAGTTCCTGAAGTCGGCCGGCGTGCCACTGCCGGTACCCAACGCGTTGTTGATGGTGCTCCTTGGCGTGCAAATCCGCGAAGGTACGCTGTCGGCCTGGCTCGCGTGGGTAACGCTCACGCTGGCAAGCGTCCTCGGCGCCAGCCTGCTGTTCATCGTCGTGCGCTGGATCGGCCCCACCGACCTCAGCCGCTACGGCCATTTCGTTGGCTTGACTGAAGAGCGGCTCAACCGTGCGGAAACTGAACTGAACGAGCGCGGCCAACCCGCCATCTTTGTCGCACGGCTGGTGCCGGGCCTGGGTCTGGCGATCGTCATCGGCTGCGCCGTGCTCCGTTTGCGATTCCGCAAGTTCTGGCCGGCCATCACGCTGGCAGCCATGACCTATACGGGCGCCTGGCTCGCGTTGGGGTTCGTGTTCGGAGCCGCGGCGATCGAGACGCTGCAGCAAATTGTGCTGCCAGTCGGGCTCCTGGTGCGCGTGGCTGCCATTGCCATCTTGCTCGTCTGGCTGGTGCGCGCCCGCAAAGGCGTCGTTCCGAGGCCCGCGCGTCCACCCTCCAATCCGGCACGCCGCCTGCGCGCCGGGGCGCTGGCCGGCATCTTCGCGGTCGGCGGCGCGACGACCATTGTCAATGCACTCATTTATCTCGCGGGACCCCTCGCCGACCGACTGCTGACTCCGTCTGGCACGCTCATCGCGCTGGTGTCTCAGTTTCCGTCCGAGCTGCTGTATTTCCTGACGCTGATCGTCGTGGTGACCGCGCTCGGGATCGCCTGGGGCGCGGTGTACGGCGGCTTCGAGGATCGCTTCGCGACGCGCCTGTCGGACTGGCAGCACGGCCTGCTCTTCGCGGTCCTGCCGCTGATGATGTCGCTGCTGGCGGTGGTGCCGGTGGTGGTGTACTCAGGCGCCGATTCGGCCTGGCGTTGGTTGAGCGCTGCCGCCGCCGAAGCCGTGCTGTGGGCGATCTACGGCGTTCTGCTGGGGCTGACCTATCCCATCTTCAACGCGTCGACGCGGACCGACCAGCATCCGGAGCATGCGCATTCAGGCGACCTGGCGCAGCGCGGGACTGAGTGACCGCACGTGTGCGTGCAGGAGACGCAGAAATTTGTCGAGCAGAGGCGAGGTGCCGTCGGGCGTGCGGGTCGCCAGCCAGTAAGAGACCGTGGGTGAGGCCTCGGGCAGGCGCAGGATCGCGATGCGCCCCTGTGCGGCTTCCTCGAGGGCGACTGTGCGGTACATCAGCGCCAGCGCCTCGCCGTTTTCGACGAAGCGCTTGGCCAGCACCGCGTTGGACACCTGGATGCGCCGCCGCGGGCGGATGCCGAGCAGCGAAAACTGACGCCACATGTCCTCGTTGCCGATGGGTCCGATGAGCGTGTAGCTCGACAGGTCCGGCCAGCGAATCTCGCCGTTGCGCCGCCGGGCGAGCTCGGAGTCCGCCGCGACGCACAGGCACAGCTCGTCGTCGAACAGATGCGTGGCCGGAATGTGCGCCGGCGGCAGTGTGCGCGCGATCGCCACTTCGAACCCGCCTGTATCGAACATCTCCCAGATGTTCGTGTTGGCCTCCGAGCCGTGAATGCGCAGGTCGACCTCGTGCACCACGTGGAGCAGCTGGCTGATCACCGGCGGCAGCACGTAGCTGGAAATGCCGTTGCTGGCGACGATGCGCAGGGCGCCGCGGTCGCCGGTTTTGATGCCGGTCAGCATCGTGTCGAGCTCGTGCAGTTTCAGCAGCGTTTCGTGCGCCGCCGCTGCGACGCGAGCGCCGTCAAGGGTCAGCCGCAGACGCCGGCCGTGTCGCTCGGTCAGCTTGAGACCGGCTTTGTGCTCGGCAGCGCGCAGCGTCTTGCTGACGGACGGGTGGCTGAGGAGCAGCTCCTCGCCGATATCGGACAGGGTCTTGCCGGCCTGCAAACCGACCAGGACTTGCAGCTCAGTCGTATCGAACATTGCGAAAAACCTGGAACAGTTTACGGCATGATCTGTTCTTGAATCTCGATCGACCCGAACGTACGCTGGCCTGCAGAGACTCGAGGAGGAGGACCACGTTGACACTGCTAGCCGTCGACGAGCGCCCGGTGTACACGCTCACATCCAAGCCTGCCGTTCCAGCCACCTACGAAGAAGCCCTGGAGCGTGCGCGCGCGCTGAAGCCCATCCTCCGCGAGCGTGTGCCGGAGACGGAGCGACTGCGGCGGTTGCCCGCCGAGAACGTGGCCGACCTGCTCGAAAACGGCATGTACGGCATCATGACGCCCAAACGCTTCGGCGGCTCCGAGCTGGGCAGCCAGACGATGATCGACGTGACCATCGAGCTTGCCTCGGCCTGTCCATCGACGGGTTGGGTGCACATGCTGTGGACGGCGCACATGTGGCTGCTGGCGTTGTTCCCGCCCGAGACGCAAGAGGAGCTGTGGAGCAACCCGAATACGCTGGCGTCGTCGGTGGTGAATACGGTCGGCGACGTGGTGCCCGTGGACGGCGGCTACCGCTGGACGGGTCGCGGCTTCTTCTCGAGCGGCGTCGACCACTGCAACTGGCTGACCGCGGCGGTGCCCATCAAACGCCCCGATGCCGCCGAGGACGCCGTCCCCGAGCGGCGGTGGCTGCTCATCCCGCGCGAAAGCTTCGAGATCGTCGACGACTGGTACACGGTCGGACTCAAGGGCACGGGCAGCAAGACGATCGTGGCCAACGACGTGTTCGTGCCCGAGCATCGGACGGTCTCGAACAAAGACATCGAGGAAGGCGCCGCGCCTGGCAGGGCGCTGCACAGTCACCCGATGTACGGGGCACTGTCCTCGGCGAACTTCACCGCGGCGATGGGCGCCCCGGCGCTCGGCGCGGCGCGCGGCTTTCTGGAGGTGTACGAAGAGCGGCTGCGATCCAAGTCGGCCAACATCGACGACGGGTTGACGGTCAACATGGCGCGCTACGCCAACGCCGTCGCCCAGGTCGACGCGGCGCACGCGATGACGCTGCAGAACGCCGAGCGCTATTCCTGCGTCCCTGCGCTCGAGGTCGACCCGCTGGTGCGCGCGAAGTTACGCCGCGATCAGGCCTTTGCCGCCCAGACGTCGCGCAAGGTCGCCAGCTTCCTGTATGAGGAGGGCGGCGGCAGCGGCCTGTACGAAAAGTCTGACCTGCAGCGCCTGTGGCGTGACGCCAATGCCGCCGCGGCGCACCACGGCCTGACCTGGGACTGGATCTCCGTGGCGTGGACCAGGGCGATGCTCGGTCTCCCCTCAGCCCAGGGCTTCACGTTCACCCGCGCCTGAGCCGCGCCCGGCTCAGGTATTCGCGAAGACGCTGGCGATCTGCTTATTGGGGTCGACCAGCACCGCTCGCTGGCCGCGCGCGAAGGTCGTCGCGATGCTGCCGTTCGAGGCGATGTTCAGATACACATCGCTGGCGGTGTTGGTGCCTGCCGCCGTGTGCAGGGTCAGCGACTGACCGGGCGCGATCTGGATACTCGGCAGCGTCAGCGGGATATTCGGCCCCAGCAGCAGGGTCCAGCCCTCGAGGTTGACCGCTGAGCTGCCCGAGTTCTGGACGACGATGGTGGTGTCGGCGGAGGTCACGTTCAACCCGGTCATGTGAACGGTCGACTGTGCCACCGAGGTGGCGACCGGGCCGACGGTCTGCTCCAGCACTTGCAACGTGGGCGCAAGCTCGGTCGCAAGGGCCACGGCGGTACCGCTGGGGGTCTCGCTGCCACTGCGGATAGCGGCCACTTGTGTAGCGACGGGGGCGACAGTCAGCGCGTTGGGAGGCAGGGGTTGCGCTCCGCTACTGCAGCCCGCCGCCAGCAGGAGCGATCCCGACACGGCACACAACGCGACACGAAACGGCATACCACGCACTATGCACCCGCCCCCTGCTCAGGTGTGGCTCAGGCGCACACGGCCGAACCAGCATGGCGTCGACTCGAAAAATGTTGACAGAGGCTAGATCGATCGCTACTGTGTTGGTAAGTGTTCACTCACACGTGAACAGCCAGACGAAGAAAAAGCGCTCGCCACGGCGTTTATCTCATTGGATGCGTTGCCACGTCGAGAGGAGGTGGCCCCCCTACCGCACCGCCGTGATGTGCTGCTCACAGGCTCTTCGAACGACAAAAAGCCACTCCCCGAGCGGTCACCCGGCGAGTGGCGACGAGAATGGAATGCGCTGCCCTTCTCGCCGTCCACGGTATCAGGTGCACGCTCCTGGGAACAAGTACTCCAGGGAGATTTTGCATGCACTCCATGATCGTTCGCGCTTCTGCCCTCGCGCTGCTCGCCGGCGGCCTGCTCATGCCCGTCGCCGCTCAGGCGGACCCGGTTGCTGATTCGAGCACCGGTACGGTGGTCGGGGCCGTCACCTGTGGACCGGCCGAGGACGCCCCGGCGGCCCACATCGTGGTCACCGCCGAAGGTACCAATGCCCAGACCCTGACAGATGGCACCGGCAAGTTCACCCTGGTCGGGCTGCCGGCCGCGCAGAACTTCACGGTCGAGGCCATTTCCGATCCAGAAGCCTCGCTGACGACCAGCCGCTACAACGTGACGGTGCAGCCAGGCGAGACGCTGGACATCGGTTCGATGGACCTGGGCATCTGCGGCCAGCCGGCGCAGCCGACGCCTGATACAGGCGCCGTTGGTCCAGATTGGACCCAGGGCCGCTAAGCCTCTTTTCGACCTTCGCGAAGGACCCACGGCTCACTCTTCGGGCCGCGGGTCCTTTCTCACGCGACGACAGGTTCGTCTCTCCGTCCGAGAGGTCCTCGTCTCCAAGAGGTACGTCTTGTGCCTCCGAAAGGTCCTCGTCTCCAAGAGGTACGTCTTGTGCCTCCGACAGGTCCTTGTCTATGACAAGTGTTTCTGTCGTTGACAGGTCCTTCTCTTTACATGTGCGTGGTTTACAGGCGTTCGCCTTCAAACGCGCGCGCTCGCGCGCAGACTGCGCTCGAGGAATTTGGAAACGTGCGCCAGGCTCTCATCGCTCCAGAAGGCGGGATCCTCGTGCAGCGCGCCCGGCAGCACGACCAGCGTGGCCTCGGCCCCCGCGCCCGTCAGCGCACTTTGCAGCGCCTGGCTCTGCGCCAGCGGCATGACCGGGTCGGCGTCGCCATGCATGATCAGAAACGGCGGAGCGCCGGCACCCACGTGGGCTATAGGCATGGCCACCCGCGCCGCGTCGGGCCGTTCCGCGGCTGGATAGCCGAGAAGTCGCGCAACCGGGTCAGGCCTGCCTGGCTGCCCACGGCTCATACTCAGAAAATCGGCAGGCGCGAAGTAATCAATCACGCCCTGGACAGCGCTCGACTGGTCCAGGTTGCCGCCGACGTCACCTTCCAGCTCCGGGTCGCCACCAGTGAGGCCAAGCAGGCACGCCAGGTGACCACCCGCCGAGGCGCCCCAGGCCACGACGAGCTCGGCGTCCAGTTCGAACCTGGACGCATTCGCGCGCAGCCAGCGGACGGCGCCCTTGAGATCGTGCAGCTGGGCCGGGAACTGCGCTTCACCGCTCAGCCGATACTGCGCCGCGGCGACCGCGAAGCCGCGCGGAACCATCTCGATGGCGTGACCCATCGCGCGATCGCCACCCATCCAGCCGCCGCCGTGGAGCCACACCAGAATCGGCACCGGACCCGCCGACGCCGCCGGCCGGTGCAGGTCCAGCACGAGTGGTCGGAAGCCGGGCACCGCGGCGTACGTGATCCCGTAATAACTGACGACGCCGGCGTGGTCGTGGCGTGGTCGCGGCGCGGCGATCTCGGCCTGCAGCTCCGCGAAGAGCTGCATCTGGCGATCCATCATGCGGTTGCCTCCACCGGGGCGAGCTCGCGAATGCGCGGCAGGACCTCCCGACCAAAGAGCTCGATCGAGTGTCGAACGTCCTCGGGCGGGGTCTGACCGCCACTGAAGATCAGGTCGATGACGCCAGCGCCGGTCTCGGCGTGGAACGCGCGGATGCGCTCGACGACCCGGTCCGGGCCGCCAGCAAAAAAGATATGGCCCGGGGCAGCAGACGGTGTGTTGGCGTGCCCGTTGGCGCTGCTGCCGTCCGGAGTGGGACCGCGCAACAATCCACGCTGGCCGGGTCCCAGGAAATTCGCCTCGATCTCGTCGGCACGCGCGTCGGTATCGGCGACCACCACGAAGTTGCGATACACCAGCTGATCGGGGGTGGGTTGCCAACCGTGGTCCGCCGTGGCGCGCAGGTACGACCTGAACGTCTCGCCCACGTACGACGCGGGGTGGAACGACAGGCACACGCCCAGGTGCTCAGCCGCGGCGAAGGCCGCCGACGTGGGGCTATTGCCAGAGAAATACATCGGTGGATACGGCTGCTGCACGGCGCGCGGCCAGACGGAGACGGTCGGGTAGTGGAAGTACTCGCCGTCCCAGGCGAACGTCTCGGGGTCGCTCAGCGCTTTGCGGATGAGGCGCGCGGCTTCCTGCGTGCGCGGTTGGGTGTCCGAGACTGGCTGTGGGCCGTACACGTTGAACTCACTGGGCGAGCCGCGCAACGGCAGCACGATCAGCCGCCCATGGCTGAGCTGATCCAGCATGGCGATCTCTTCGGCCAGGCGGACCGGGTTGTTGACGGAGGCCAGCGGGCCCAGTAAGGCCAGACGTGCGCGTTTGACGATCTGGGTCAAGGCGCCGGCGAGGGGCGCGACCGACGGTGCCAGGATCAGCGGCGAGTAGTGGTGCTCGGAGACGCTGACCCAGTCAAAGCCAAGCTCGTCGGCGAGCGCCGCGTAGCTCAGGTAGTGGTCAAAGCTCTGAGCGGCGATTACCGGATCACAACGAGCCGGCGGCACCGGCGGACGCTGCAAGTGTGCCTCCGCGCCCTCGTAATGGGCACCACATACCAGAGAAACTTTCATCTCTGGGGAGGCTACGGCGCGCGGGAGCATACCTCAAGGTGGCGGCTGAGCTGGGCTAGCATCGAGGCGTATGTCGGACCCCACCGCGCACCTGGCGACGGCGCACGAGACCTGGAACGAACGCTGGAAAGACGCAGGCGCGCGGGCGGCGTGGCTAGCGCCTGAGCCGCTGGTCGAGGCCCTGGCCGGCGCGATGCGGGCGCGTGGTCTGCGGCGGGTGCTCGACGTCGGGTGCGGCATCGGCCGGCATGCCCGGTACCTGGCGAGCGAGGGTTATGCGTGTGTCGGGATCGACGCCAGCGAATCGGGCCTGGCCTATGCGCGCCAGCAGGCATCGATGGCAGGCCTCAGCGTCGACTATCAGCTCGGCACGTTCTACGCGCTGCCGTTCAATGGCGAGAGCTTCGACGCGGTGGTCGCCTGGAACGTGCTGTACCACGGCGACGGGGACGTGGCGCGGCAGGCGATTGACGGGATCCGACGTGTCCTGGTGCCGGGCGGGCTGTACGTCGGGACGATGCTCTCGCGGCGCAACGCGCAGTACGGCAGAGGGCGCGAGGTGGCGCCCGATACGTTTGTCGTCGACGGCGATCCCAATGACAAGGCGCACCCGCACTTCTATTGCGACACGCGGACGCTGATCGACCTGCACCGCGGGTTCGAGGTGATCGATCTGCGGGATCGCGAGCAGTCGGCGGGCGCGTTTCACTGGGAGTTCACACTGGAGCGCCGCATCTAGAATGCGTGAATTGAGCAACCGCTGAGCCGCGGCCTGCGCACACTCGGCGGACGACCCGGCTCACACAACCAGACACACGAGAGGGGACCCACGCATGAACATCCGCATAGGTGCGCACGTCGAGGGCACGGACGGTCGAGTTGGCGACGTCTCTCGCATCGTCGTCGAGGCTCGTGGTCGGCGGCTGACGCAAATCGTCGTCCGTGACGGCAAGCTCTTCGGTACCGAGCGGCTGGTCCCCATGGAGGACGTGACCGCCGCGACAGCCGACAAGGTGTCGCTGCGCGTCTCCCACGCGCAGTTCAATCTGCTCACGCCGTTTGTCCACACGGTCGACTACACGCCGGACACGCCTGACACGTTCATGGGCCAGGTTGCCCGCCACCCGTTCGCGGTGGATCAGTCAGACGTGAGCGAAGACGAGGCGGCGTTCAAAGGCGGCGAGCGCGTCGAGGCGACCGACGGGACGGTCGGCAAGGTCGACGAGGTGATCATCGATCCGTCGACGTACGCGCTGACGCACATCGTGCTGCGCGAGGGTCACCTGTGGCAGAAGCACATGGTGCAGATTCCGATCGAGAGCGTCGACTACGCGGCGCGCAACGTGGTCTACCTGAAGGTGGACAAAGAGCACCTCGAACCTATGGCAACGCCGGCCGATAGCTGACGATCGGCCGGCGTGCCCCAGGGAGGAGTGGACTCGTCGTTGGTTAATCGGTGTACCCCAGAGGGTGGACTGGTCCTTGGTTGGTTGGTGTGCCCAGGAGGGGCGGATAGGTCGTCAGTTCAGGGTTGGACCTGGACTGACGGCGAGGTGCTGCCGCTGCCGGAGCCCTGCTGGCTGCCCGAGCCCGGGTTCTGGAAGGGATTTGATCCAGGGAACCCTGGGGGCAGGAGATTGCTGGGGATGCCGCTGGCGCCCTGGAGCCCACCGGGGAAGCCGGCATCCGGCTGCTGGTCGGTCTGGACGACCCAGTTGCCGTCCTGCTGGACCAGGGTATAGACGTTCTGATCGCGCGACTGGTCGGTCGTGCTATCGGAATAGGTCGTGGTCCACGTCTCGTAATCGGTGGCGGAGGCGGTGGTGCCGTTGACGGTGATGGGGCCCCACTCGACGTTGTCGAGCTTGATGTCGGTGACGCCGTTGTTGAGCAGGTCCTGGGTGACGGACTTCTGCTGGTTGGCGAAGTCGGTGGTGGCGCCGGCGGTGAGGCCGGAGAGGTCGTTGCTGGAGACGGCCTTGGCCTGGGCGTCGTCGATGCCCTGGATCGCCTGCTGGATGGCGGCCTGATCCTGACTACTAGCCGGCTGCCCAGCCGCCGCCTGATTGCCCGACGAGCCCTGATTGCCAGACGAGCCCTGATTGCCGCTGGTGCCCTGGTTGCCGCTGGTGCCCTGGTTGCCGCTGGTGCCCTGGTTGGCAGCTGGCGCCTGATTGCCAGTCGTTGACTGATTCCCTGCTGGCGTCTGATTGCCAGTCGTTGCCCGATTCCCCGCCGGCGCTTGATTGCCAGTCGTTGCCTGGCCGCAGGCCGGAGCCTGGCTGCCAGTCGTGGCCTGATTGCCAGCCGGGGCCTGGCTACCGCCTGATGCGCGATTCGCACCTGGAGTGCGATTGCGAGCCGGGTTCGGATTCGTCGTGGTCGCGGGATTCGCTGGCGCCGAGGCGGCGGTCGCCGGCGCCGTCGACCCGCCATTCAACATCGTGCTCACGTGCGCGAGGCTGCTCGCCAGACTCGGCGTGTGATCGGCCACCTGCGCGCCGCCAAAGCCAACGATCACGCCCGCGAGCGCGACCGCAATGAGGGTGGCGGCAGCTGGAGCGCGGTGCGTCGGACTTGGTCGCGAAGGGGTCGCCGCGGCTTGTGGAGCGGCGGGCGGCCAGGTTGGTTGTGGAGTTGCGTCCATAGTCCACAAGTGTCGGAAAGATGTATTAACGCCCCCGAAATCCAGGATTAGGAATGTGTAATCCGTAGTTCGGGGAATGTTCTAGCGATTTATTGTCAACGCGCTAACAAACACTTGGGGATACTTCCGCTCGGGGCGCAACCAAGCGCTACTTGCAGAGGAATCCGAATCGATGTCCAGAACTCTCCGTGTGGGCGCATTGGCGGGCGCCCTCGTCGTCGGCGTCGTGGCCGGCGGGTCGGCCAATCTTGCGCTGGCCCAGTCGCCCATCATGGCCCCAGCGCAGTCCGCGCAGTCCGCGCAGTCCAGTACTGACCAGGTGTCGGCCGCCATTCAGCAGGTCATCCAGCAAGCCAATGCCGAACAGGTCAAGGCGATTGCCTCGGGCGACTCCTCGGTGATGGCCGATACGGCGACCGCCGATCATCTGACTGAGCTCCAGCAGAACAACCAGGACATGATCGACAATGGCGTCACCGGCATCCAGCTCATGCGGCTGGAGTGGGGTCCCATCAGTGTCGATCCCAGCGGCAATTCGGCCAGCGCGACGACCAATGAGACGTGGTCTGTCCACAGCAACGACGGCTCGACGCAGGTCTCGCGCGATACCAATGTCTACACGCTCGTCCAGGACAACGGGACCTGGAAGATCCAGTCCGACGACCATCCCGACAATTCCAGCTCGCCCGCCAGCGGCGCGTCACCCGCGCCGAATGGCAGCTCCGCGTTCCCATCCGGGAGCAGCCCATCTGGGAGCATGCCTGGCTTGCCGTTCCCGTTTGTCACCATTCCGGGTGATGGCGGCATCCCGGGTGTCACCACCACCACCCCAGGCCAGGGCCAGGTGCCGGGCACCACGCGGCCCACGACGCCCGGACAGTCGAGCCCGTCGCAGGACACCTCGCACAACTGGTCGGGCTACGACGC
This sequence comes from Chloroflexota bacterium, assembly GCA_019242065.1. The sequence continues at coordinate 3,669 of JAFAWJ010000004.1, read as the reverse complement.
GACCAGCGGCAAATACACCAGCGTGAGTGGCACCTGGACCGTTCCGCAGGTCAGCTCCAACGGCGCCGCCGGCGTGGGTGCCACCTGGGTCGGTATTGGTGGCGTCAACAGTCGTGACCTGATTCAGGCCGGCACCCAGGAGACTGACGGTGGCCAGGGCCGCATCGAGTATTCCGCGTGGGTCGAGACGCTGCCGCAGGCGTCGCACCCGGTGCAGTTCGCGGTTCGCCCTGGCGATTCGATCACGGTGACCATCAGCGAGCAGAGCACCAACAACTGGTCGATCGACTTCACCAACAACACCACGGGCAAGACGTATCACACGTCCACGCGCTACACCTCGTCGCACTCGAGCGCCGAGTGGGTGGTCGAGGCGCCCAGCTCGGGTCAGGGCATCCTGCCACTGGACAACTTCGGCAACATCAGCTTCACCAACGCGTCGGCGACGCAGGATGGCCAGACGGTCAACCTGAGCCAGGCCAACGCGCAGCCGATCACCATGCTGGGCAACGGTGGCCAGAAGCTGGCGGTGCCGACGAGCATTGGTACTGACGGTGGCAGCTTCAGCGTCAGCCGCACGCCTTCGCCGGCTGGCGGCCTCGGCAGCGGCAGCGGCTCGGGCAGTGGCTTCGGCTCGCGGCCGGGCGTGGGCGTGGGCGCGGGTTCGGGCTTCGGGTCGTTCCCAGGTGCCGGCGCCGGCTTCGGCGGCGGCTCGGGCTACGGCGCGGGTTCCGGCTACGGCGCGGGCTCGGGCTACGGTTCGGGCGGCTACGGCTGGAGCTGAGCTCCCCGTCGTTCCTCAATACCCTCCCAGGTTTCCTTCGGGGCGGTCGGTGTGGTCTTCACACCCCGATCGCCCCGAAACTATTTTGGGCACCCGCCGAGCACGGCCTGAGCACCCTCCCGACTAGGGTCTCTCTACAACAGAGGAGAGGCTTCAAATGCGGACAGCTGTTTGGATTGTCGTCTGGGTCGTCTGCGTCCTCGCGGGCGCCGGCATCGGCTACCTGGCCGGCTACGGGCTGTGGAAGCTGGGTTTCGAGATCATCGGCAGCGCCGTGGCCCTGGTCGGCGCCGGCGTGGGCGGCATCCTGATGTTCCTGGCCGTGCTGTCGTGGTGGGAGCGGCGCGACACCGCGCGCGCCTAGGAGTTCCAAGCCATGCAACGGCCACTCGGGGTGACGATTCTGGCGCTGCTTGCGTTCGTGAGTGGCGCCCTGCACTTTCTGGCGGCGTTCCTGGCCTTCGGGGCTGGGAGCTTCATCTCGGCCGGAGCGATCAGCGGCTACTACGTGCGCGCCGCGACGCCGTTTGCCGCGGCGTTCGGCAACCTCGGCTTCACGATCGGATTGATCGGCATGATCGCGGCGACGATCACCCTGATCGCCGCCGGCGGCCTGTGGGTGCTCAGCCGCGGCGCAGGGTTCTGGCTGGCGACGGTCATCCTCGCCGTCGACCTGGTGCTGGACCTGCTGGCCCTCTTCAGCGGCCAGGCGACGGTGTTCACCGTCCTCGGGGCCCTGTTCGCAATCGTCGCGTTGATCTACCTGTGGCGCCCCGAAGTGCGCCGCGCCTTCGACGGCTTCCCCATCGACGCCCCGGCTTGAGTTCTGGAGGAACCCGCGCATGCGCGGGTTCCTCAAGGTGGCGCATGCGCCACCTTGCCCAGCGGTGCATGCACCGCTGGGTGCTGACGCAACGGTCAGGGGGCTGCCGCCCCCCGCCGCCGTTCGCTGCGCTCACTCCCGCGGCGACCCCCCGCGTCCGTGCTGTCCGCGTCTTGCGACATGGGAGTGACGCACGAACAACGGGTGTGGCCAGCGGTTGACGGCATCCGCACTGTCGATACAGTAGTAACCGAGTGTTACTCGGATCGACGACACGATCATGTCGCGATTGATCGAGATGACTATCGAATGACCTTCTCATCGCCTGGTGGGTGATCAGATTTCGGTACGATGACTCATTGCTGTGGTGGGCAGTGTCTACCTCCCAGTTGTGTGCGGTGACCGACTGACCAGTCGCGGCTAGCTCGTACGCGGGGGGTCGCCGCGGGAGTGATCGCAGCGAACGGCGGCGGGGGGCGCAGCCCCCTGACCAGTGCGTCAGCACCCAGCGGTGCATGCACCGCTGGGCAGGTTGGCGCATGCGCCAACCTGAGGAACCCGCGCATGCGCGGGTTCCCTCCACCATTCAAAAATTATGCGAGCCAGGCCTGGTAGAAGGTGTACATCTCGTTGCGCCGGTGGCCGACGTTCATCAGGTTCGCGTGGGCGACCGAGCGCGTCTGGCGCATGCCCAGCGGGTAGACGAAGGCCGCGTCCAGCAGGAAATCGTTGAGCTGCGAGTACAGCGCCTTGCGCTTGGTCGTATCCGGCTCCGTGGCGGCGGAGGTCACCAGCTTCGTGTAGTCGTCGTTCAGGTAGCCGCCGTTGTTGCCGCGGTAGTTGGTCGTCGACCCCGACGTGAACTGCGTCACCGGCTCCAGGTTGGCCCACGGGTCCGACGCAAAATACAGCCCGTAGGTCTGGGTATGCCAGGCATCCAGCAAGGCGGCCGGTTGCAGCGTGCGGATCACGCCGTTGACGCCGATCTGGGCCAGGTCCGCCTGGTAAATCTGGGCAAATCCAGCGCCCTCCTGCGACACGGCCGAATACAGCAGGTCCAGCGTCCAGTTGGTGGCGCCGGCCTCCGCCAGCAGGCTTTTGGCCTTGTCCAGGTCATAGTCAACCAGACCGTTCTTCTCCGGCTGGCTGGCGGGTGACGCCGACGGCCACGGCAGCGCCTGGGGTGAGGTCATGCCCAGCAGGACGGTGTCGATCATCCGCTGGCGGTTGATCGCATAGTTGAGCGCCTGCCGAACGCGCTTGTCGTCCATCGGCGGACGCGTGGAGTTAGGCTGCAGCATCCAGAACGCGGCCGGATTCGGCAGCTCCAGGCCCTGGTTCTTCGCATCACCGGTCAATCGCACGTAATCGCGCAGCGGCGGATTCAGCATGAAATCGATGCCGCCGGCCTCGTACTCCGCCACCATCGCCTGCTGATCTTTGGCCAGGCCCAGCGTGATGCCGTCCAGGTACGGCAGGCCGGACTGCCAGTAATTCTGGTTCTTGCCATAGGTGACGTGGTCGCCCTGCACCCACTCCACGAATGTGAACGGACCGGTGCCGACGGCTTTCGTCTTGGCATCCGGACCTTCGGCCGTGTCCTTGTCGATGATGTTCAGCACCTGGAAGAAATCGAAGACGGCCGCCCAGGGTTGTTTGGCCGTCACGACAACCGTGTATTTGTCCGGGTTGGTCCAGGTGGTCTCGGGCGGGACGAAGCCGGTAATAATGCCGGCGGTGAGCTTGAAGTCCAGGATGCGATTCAGGTTGTAGATGACGTCGTCACTGGTCATCTCGCGACCGGAGTGGAATGGGACGCCCTTGCGCAGATTGAGCTTGATCTGGGTGCCGTCTGAGCTCTGGTCCCAGCTTTCGGCGAGGGCGGGTTGGGGTTGCAGGTTGTCGTCGTAGGCGGTGAGTGTGTCGTAGATGATCCACACGCTGAGCCCGTTGCCGGTGGTGTAGTAGTGGCCGTCGATGGAGGCCAGGTCGCCAGCCTGTACCGCGCGCAGCGTGCCGCCGGTCCTGGGCGTGCCTGCCGCGGCGGCGGGATTTTGCGCCA
>JAFAWJ010000812.1 GCA_019242065.1 Chloroflexota bacterium | reverse complement strand
CGAGGTGTCTAGCGGCGCGGCCGATGGTCTGGATGAGGGAGCCCTGGGAGCGGAGGAAGCCTTCCTTGTCGGCGTCGAGGATGGCGACGAGGGAAACCTCGGGGAGGTCGAGGCCTTCGCGGAGGAGGTTGATGCCGATGAGGACGTCGTACTCGCCTTTGCGGAGGTCGCGGAGGAGCTTGATGCGCTCGAGGGTTTCGATCTCGGAGTGCATGTAGCGGCAGCGAACGCCGACCTCGGTGTAGTAGTTGGCGAGGTCTTCGGCCATGCGCTTGGTGAGGGTGGTGACCAGGACCCGCTCGCCGCGAGCGGTGCGGTGGCCGATCTGCTCCATGAGGTCGTCGATCTGGCCGCGGGTGGGTTTCACCTCGATTTCGGGGTCGAGGAGACCGGTGGGCCGGATGAGCTGCTCGGCGCCGTAGATGGGGATGAGCCCATCGGTGGGCTGACCGTCGACGGTGGAAACCGGGTAGTCATCATGGGCGGCGACAGGTGGTCCCTCGAGCGACCCACCCTGAGAGAAGTCGGTTGACTTCTCGTGAGCGGCGGCGTTGGTCGTGCCATCGAGCGCGTCGGTGTCGGCTGAGTTCTCGCTCGCGACTGCGTGGACCTGCTCACCTGGCTTGGCTCTGGCATGCCCGTTGGCGGGCCGCGGTGGCGTCAGCCGGCGCTCCCAGTCCGGCACCGCGAAGCGCGCCGCCGGCGCCGCGTCCGACTCCGGAATGCGGCACACCGCATACTCGTACGGCCCCGGCGTCGCCGAGACGAAGATCGCCTGCCCCAGCCGCGCCTCGTACTCGTGGAACATCAACGGCCGGTTGTCCAGCGCCGACGGCAGGCGGAAGCCAAACTCGACCAGGATCTCCTTGCGCGCCCGGTCGCCGTTGTACATGCCGCGCACCTGCGGAATGGTCATGTGTGACTCGTCGACGAAACACACGAAGTCGTCCGGAAAGTAGTCGAGCAGCGTCCACGGCGTGCTGCCTGGCTCGCGTCGCGACAACGGCCGCGAGTAGTTCTCGACCCCCGAGCAGAAGCCCGTCTGCTCGAGCATCTCCATGTCGTACTGGGTGCGCTGCCGCAGCCGCTGCGCCTCCAGCAGCTTGTCCTGACTTTCGAACAGTCGGACCTGCTCTTCCATCTCGTCGGAGATGTCCTTGAGCGCCTCCTGGAGCTTCTGGCGGCTGGTGACGAAGTAGCGGGCCGGGTAGATATCGATGGTCTGCCGGTCGGCGAGCACCTCGCCCGTGAGCGGGTCGACCTCGGTGATGCGTTCGAGCTCGTCGCCCCAGAACGACACCCGCACCACGATCTCCTGGGAAGCGGGGTGGACCTCGAGGGTGTCGCCGCGGACGCGGAACTTGCCGGCCGACAGGTCGTAGTCGTTGCGCTCGTAATAGATGTCGGTCAGTCGACGCAGGACCTTGTCGCGTTTGTAGATCTCGCCGACGCGCAGGTTGACGCTGTTCTGGCCGTACTCCTCGGGATCGCCCAGACCATAGATACAGCTGACGCTGGCGACGACCAGCACGTCGCGGCGCGTCAGCAACGACTGCATGGCCGAGTGGCGCAGCCGCTCGATGTCCTCGTTGACCAGCGTGTCTTTCTCGATATACGTGTCAGTCCGCGGAATGTACGCCTCGGGCTGGTAGTAGTCGTAATACGAGACAAAGTACTCGACGGCGTTGTTCGGGAAAAACTCCTTGAACTCACTCGCCAACTGCGCCGCCAGCGTCTTGTTATGCGCCATGACCAGCGTCGGCCGCTGAATCTGCTGGACGACGTTGGCCATCGAAAAAGTCTTGCCCGATCCCGTGACTCCCAGCAGCGTCTGGTGTTTCAGGCCGGAGTTGACGCCGCGGGTCAGCTGGTCGATGGCCTGGGGCTGGTCGCCAGTTGGTCTGAAGTCGGAGATCAGGTCGAAGCCGGCCATATGGAGACAGAAGTATAAGGTTCGGCCTGGTCCGCAAACGCGGCTAACCGGGTGCGGCGGTAGGACATACTTACACCCGAACCGGGCATGCCTCTCGACAAGATCGAAATCCGCGGCGCGCGGCAGCACAACCTCAAGAACGTGGACCTGGTCCTGCCCCGGGACCGGCTGGTGGTCATCACCGGCCTGTCGGGCAGCGGCAAGTCGTCGCTCGCCTTCGACACCATCTACGCCGAGGGGCAGCGGCGCTACGTCGAGAGCCTGTCCAGCTACGCGCGGCAGTTCCTCGGGCAGATGGACAAGCCCGACGTCGAGTACATCAGCGGCCTGTCGCCGGCGATTTCGATCGATCAAAAGGGCGCCAGCCATAACCCGCGGTCGACGGTGGGCACCGTCACCGAGATCTATGACTACTTGCGGCTGCTGTTCGCCCGCATTGGCCACCCGCACTGCCCCAAGTGCCTGCGACCCATCACGCAGCAGACTTCCGAGCAGATCATCGACGCCGTCCTGGACATGCCCGAAGGCGCGCGCATCATGGTGCTCGGACCGCTGGTCGAGGGGCGCAAAGGCGAATATCAGTCGGTTTTCGACGACGTGCGCAAGGCGGGGTTCGTCCGCGTGCGCGTCGACGGAGAAATCCGAGACCTGTCCGAGAAGATCGAGCTGAAGAAAAACGTCAAGCACTCGATCGCGGTGGTGGTCGATCGGCTGGTGGTCTCGCGCGCCCAGGAGGACAAGTCGCGCATCGCCGACTCCATCGAACAGGCGCTCAAGCTTGGCACGGGTCAGGTGATCATCAGCGAGCCGGTCCAGGGCAATGCGTCCGAGTGGCACGACACGCTGTACTCGGAAAACTTCGCGTGTCCGTATGACGGGACCTCGCTGGCGGCACTCGAGCCGCGCAGTTTTTCCTTCAACACGCCGCACGGAGCCTGTCCGACGTGCACCGGCCTGGGCACGCGCCTGGAAGTCGACCCCGACCTGGTGCTGGCCAACAAGGACCTGAGCCTGAACCAGGGCGCCATCGCGGCGTGGGGCAAGGCCGGCTGGAACGGCAACTCGTATTACAAGTCACTGCTGGAGTCGGTGGCGCACTCGTACGGCTTCTCGATGGACACGCCCATCCGCGACCTGCAGCCCGACCAGGTGCAGAAGATCCTGTACGGCTCGGGCAGCGAGCGCATCGTCATGCAATACCACAGCAAGAGCGGGCGCAGTCGCGAGTACCGGGCGCACTACGAGGGCATCATCCCGAACCTGGAGCGCCGCTTCAAAGAGACCGAAAGCGAGTTCATTCGCGAAGACCTGCAAAAGTACATGGCGCCGCGACCGTGTCCGACGTGCCACGGCGCGCGACTGCGGCCCGAGGTCCTGGCGGTGACCATCGCCGGCCGCAACATTCGCGAGGTCGTGGATTACTCGGTGCTCAAAGCGCGCGAGTTCTTCACGGCGCTCGAGGAGCGCGTGCCGTACGGTGAGCGCCGCAACGGACACGTGGCGACTCGCGGTCGACGTGGCGCGCTGGCTCAGCCGGCAGACCCGTTCGCCGACGAACGCACGCTGACGCTGACGGATCGGGAATTCACGATTGGGCGTCAGATCCTGAAGGAGATCCGCGAGCGGCTGCGGTTTCTGGTCGACGTGGGTCTCGACTACCTGACGCTGAGTCGCACGGCGGCCACGCTCTCGGGTGGCGAAGCGCAGCGCATTCGACTGGCGACGCAGATTGGCTCGGGGCTGATGGGCGTGCTGTATATCCTGGACGAGCCGAGCATCGGCCTGCATCAGCGCGACAACGCGCGGCTGATCCGCACCCTTGAACGGCTGCGCGACCTGGGCAACACGCTGATTGTGGTCGAGCACGACGAGGAGACCATGCGCGCCGCGGACTGGATCGTCGACATGGGGCCCGGCGCCGGCGAGCACGGCGGCCTGGTGGTCGCCGAAGGGCCGATCGAGACGATCATGGCCACGCCTGGCTCGCTGACCGGACAGTTCCTGAGCGGCGAGCGCGTGGTGTCGGTGCCGACCGAGCGGCGTGCGGGCAGCGGCAACTGGGTGCGCATCGTCGGCGCGCGTGAGAACAACCTGAAAAACATCACCGCCGAGATTCCGCTCGGGCGGCTGGTGGTTATCACGGGTGTCTCAGGGTCGGGCAAGTCGTCGCTGATCACCAATACGCTGTATCCAGCGCTGTCGCAACGCTTGCTGCGGTCGCGTGAGGCGGCCGGCGACCACGACCGCATCGAGGGCTTGCAGCACCTGGACAAGGTCATCGACATCGACCAGTCGCCGATAGGTCGGACGCCGCGGTCGAACCCGGCGACGTACGTCGGTTTGTTCACGTCGATCCGCGATCTGTTCGCGCAGGTTCCTGAGGCGCGGGTGCGCGGCTGTCAACCGGGGCGCTTCTCGTTCAACGTCAAGGGCGGCCGTTGCGAGGCGTGTGAGGGCGACGGCATTCTGAAGATCGAGATGCAGTTCCTGCCCGACGTCTACGTCCCGTGCGAGGTGTGTCAGGGCAAGCGCTACAACCGCGAGACGCTGGAGATCAAATACCGCGGGTTCTCGATTGCCGAGGTGCTGGAGATGACCGCCGCCGAGGCGCTGGAGGTCTTTCAGAACATCCCGTCGATTGCCACGAAGCTGCGGACGCTGTGCGAGGTGGGCCTGGGCTATATCCACCTGGGGCAGCCGGCGACGACGCTCTCGGGTGGCGAGGCGCAGCGGGTCAAGCTGTCGTCGGAACTGTCGCGGCGGGCGACGGGGCGCACGATGTACCTGCTCGACGAGCCGACGACGGGCCTGCACTTCGCCGACGTGGAGCATCTGCTGGAAGTGCTGGGTCGCCTCGTGGACACGGGCAACACCGTGGTGGTAATCGAGCACAACCTGGACGTGGTCAAGACGGCGGACTGGGTCATCGACCTGGGGCCCGAGGGTGGCGACGCGGGGGGCGAGATCGTGGCTGTAGGCACCCCCGAAGACATCGCCGCAAATCCAGCGAGCTACACGGGCCAGCACCTGCGGCACGTGCTCGCCTCCGTCGACGACGCTTCGCTGGTGACTGCTTAGGCGTCCTTGAGCAGATCGAGGAAGGTTTCGCCGTAGCGGGCGATTTTGGCGGGGCCTATGCCTGAGATCGCGCGCAGGTCTTGCTCGGACTTTGGCTTGCGGCGGGCCATCTCGCGCAGGACGGCGTCGTTGAAGACAATATAGGCGGGCACGTTCTCGCGATCGGCGATCTCGCGGCGCAGCAGGCGCAGCCGCTCGAAGGTGTCGGCTTCGGCCTCGGACGCGGACAGTTGCCAGGACGGGGTGATGGTGCGCGTCGAGGTGGCGCCAGAGCCGCGTGCGCCGCGGGAGGGGCGGCGCGGGGCCACGTCGTCCAGGTTCAATCCCAGACAGCGATCGCAGCTGTCGCCGCACGGCGTAATGCTCTCGTCAAAGTAGCCGCACAGCGCCTGGTGGCGGCAGTTGCCGCGGTCCAGCAAACGGTAGAGACCGACGGTCTTCGCGCGCGTCTCCTCGCGCAGGTCGGGATCGGCGATATCCGACAGAAACGTGTCGTAGGCCACCACGTCCGCCCAGGAAAAGAAGGTGACACAGTCACTGGGCAGTCCATCGCGGCCGGCGCGGCCGATCTCCTGGTACCAGG
>JAFAWJ010001149.1 GCA_019242065.1 Chloroflexota bacterium | reverse complement strand
GGCTGGCGCCTGGCTGGACAGGGTGTGCCATCGACCGGTGATGATTGGCGCGGACCTGGGGCGCGCCGCGCTGCTGGCGCTGTTGCCGCTGGCCGCGGTGCTGGGCATGCTGCGGGTCGAGTACCTGTACGCCGTGGCATTTCTGACCGGCGGTCTCTCGCTGATCTTCGATGTTGCGCAGTCGGCGTGGCTGCCCGGGCTCGTCCAGACCGATCACGACGCGTTGCTGGAGGCCAACAGCACGCTCGAGGTGAGTCGCTGGAGCGTGCAAATTGCCGGGCCTGGGCTGGCGACGGGCCTGGTCCAGTTGGCGGGTGCGCCGCTGGCGCTGCTCGCGGACAGCGCGTCATTTGTGGTCTCGGCGCTACTGCTGAGTGGCGTCAGCGCTGGCGAGTCGACAACTCGTCGGACGGGAAAGCCCTCGCGTTTCTGGCACGATATTCCGGCTGGACTCCGCGTCATCCTCCGGCATCCGCTGCTCAGGACGACGGCGGTTACAGCCGCCCTGAGTAACTTTTTCGCCTACGCCCAGAGCGCGGTGCTGCTGCTGGTCGTGACGCGTGAGCTGGGGTTGCCGCCGACCGTCTACGGCGTGATGCTGGGTGCCTTCGGGCTGGGTGGCGTGTGTGGCTCGCTGGGCGTTCGGCACGTGGCCAGGTGCCTTGGACAGCGGGGCGCGATCTGCGCCGGTGTGGCGCTGATGGCCGCGGGCGACGCGCTGGTCAGCGTCGCCGGTGGACCATTGCCGTTCGGCGACACGCTGGTTAGCGTGGCAACTGGGCCGCGGACGTTTGCGGCCGCGGGCATGGTGGCTGGGCAGCTTATGACCGGCGTCGGCCTGGCCGTGTGCTCGATCAGCATGGTCAGCCTGCGCCAGGCTTTGACACCCGCCGACCTGCTGGGACGCGTGAACGCCACTGCTCGACTACTGGCCTGGGGTGCCATTCCAGCCGGGGCGCTCCTGGGCGGCGCGCTGGGCGACTGGATCGGCCTGCGGCCAACGCTGGTCGTCGCCGCCGCGGGCTCGGGACTGGTCATGGCCTGGGTGCTGTACGCATTTGGCGTCCATCGACGGTTTGTGACGCGTTTCACGCCAAAATCGGTCGCCGTGTGACGCTTTTTGGGCCGCGTGTGACGCTCTGCGTGACGCCCACCAGCGCACACTCCGTCCACCGTGTTGGCCTGCATCACCACCGCCGCCGTCGAGGGGCTCGAGGGTCGGCTTGTCGAAGTCCAGGTGGACCTGGCGCAGCAGGGCTTGCCCAACTTTTTTCTGGTCGGCCTGCCGAATGCTGCCGTCAAGGAAGCCCGCGAGCGCGTCAGAACCGCCATCAAAAATAGTGGTCTGCAGTATCCGCTGCGTCGTATTACGGCGAACCTGGCCCCGGCGGAGCTACCCAAACAGGGTCCGTCGTACGACCTGCCACTCGCGCTGGCGATCCTGGTAGCCTCCGGTCAACTGGAGCCACCACCGCCGGCGACCATGTTCGTGGGCGAGCTGTCGCTGGACGGACACGTGCGTCACACCCAGGGCATCTTGCCCATGACGGCGACCGCGCGTGGCGCGGGCATCAAACAGCTGTACGTGCCGGCGGAAGACGCCGCTGAAGCGGCACTGATCGAGGATCTCGAGGTCATCGGCGTGCCGACACTGGTGGACCTGGTGGCCCATCTGCGCGGAGAAATACTCCTCGCGTGCACTCCGTCGCCCCTGGCGTGTGAGGCGGACGGCTTCGCAGAGGATCTGGTGGATTTCGCGCAGATCCGCGGCCAAGAGCACGCCAAGCGTGCCCTGGAGATCGCCGCCGCGGCGGGACACAACGTGTTGCTCACCGGCGTGCCGGGTGCCGGCAAAACCCTGCTGGCGCGTGCGTTGCCCGGCATTCTGCCGCCGATGACGGCGGACGAAACATTGGAAGTCACCCGCATCTATTCGGTGGCTGGAGTCCTGGCGCCGACGACACCGGTAGTCCGCCGCCGGCCATTCCGGTCTCCACATCACACCGTCTCCTACGCTGGCCTGGTCGGTGGCGGATCGTCGCCGCGACCGGGGGAAATCAGCCTGGCGCACCGTGGTGTGCTGTTCCTCGACGAGATTCCGGAGTTCCATCCTCGCGTGCTGGAAGTATTGCGTCAACCCATAGAGGATGGAATCGTCACCATTGCCCGCGCGCGTGAAACGCTCACGTTTCCAGCCAAGTTCACGCTCATCGCCGCGCGTAATCCGTGCCCCTGCGGCTTTTATGGGGACACCTCGCGCGCGTGTTCGTGCGCGGAGTCGGTCGTGACGCGCTATCAGAAACGCCTGTCGGGTCCGATCCTGGACCGTATTGACATGCACGTCACGGTACTGCGCGTGGAGTTCGATGCGCTGGCCGAGGCGGAGCCGGGCGAAAGCTCCGCGGTGATTCGGCAGCGGGTGGCCGCCGCGCGCGCACGCCAGTGGCGGCGCTTCGCGAAGCATCCGTCCGTAACGTGCAATGCCGAGATGCGCGTCGGCGACATTCGCGACTGTTGCGAGCTGGACGCACCATCGGCGACGCTGTTGCGGAGTGCCGTCGAGAGTTTCGGGCTGAGCGCGAGAGCCTACCACCGCGTGTTGCGTGTGGCACGCACGATTGCGGACCTTGCGGAGTCCGACAGGATCGAGGTGAGTCACCTGGCGGAGGCGATTCAGTATCAACCGCGGGATCCGTATCAAGGCAGTCTCGAGCCCGAGCCGCGGCGCGCAACTCGTCGTATCTGGCATGACCCTTGAGATGGGCGGGCGCAGGGACTCGCCACGACCGGGTAAGATCGCGGAGAACAACCGTGCGACGTAGTGAACAGCGCATCCTGACCACGCATGCCGGCAGCCTGATTCGGCCGCGCGCCGTCTCCGAGTTCGATATCGCGCGACGCGACGGGCGCGCCGTCGACGAAGCTGCCTACGATGCGGCCCTGCAGCACGCCGTGGCCGAGGTCGTCCGCCACCAGGCCGACGTCGGCGTCGACATCGTCGACGACGGTGAATTTTCCAAGTCAAGCTGGGGCACGTACATCAACCAGCGCGTCTCGGGCTTCGAGCACGACCCGGACCGCCGTGTGCCGATCAATTACCGCGGCCGTGACGCGGAGCGCTTCGCCGAGTTCTTCGAGTCAGACGCGGCCGCCGTCGGCACCACGCCGCGCCGTCGACGCATGGGCGCCGACGTCTGCGTCGGGCCGATCGTCTACACCGACCACCACAGCATCCGGCGCGACATTCAGCACCTGAAGGCCGCGGCGGATGCCGCCGGAGTCGAAGAGGCGTTTTTGCCGGTCGTCGCCCCAGCCAGCGCGGCGTTCAACGCCATCAACCAGTACTACGCCAGCGACGAGGACTACGTCTACGCCCTGTCAGAGGCCTTGCGCCAGGAGTACCTGGCGATCACCGACGCCGGCCTGCTGCTGCAGGTCGACGACGCGGTGCTCGCCAATGCTTATGACGACCTGATGGCGCGCGGCCGCGATGTGTATCGCACTTGGGCCGAGGTCCGCATCGGGGCGTTGAATCACGCGCTGCGCGGCATTCCGCCAGATCGCGTGCGCTACCACCTGTGCTATGGCAGCTGGCACGCGCCGCACATGGCGGATGCGCCGCTCGAAGATATCGTCGACCTGATCCTGCGGGTGAACGCCGGGGCGTACTCCATCGAGGCGGCGAATGTGCGGCACGAGCACGAGTGGCGCGTGTGGGAAACGGTCACGCTGCCGGAGGGCAAGTCGCTGATTCCAGGCGTGGTGACGCATCACACCCTGAGTGTGGAGCATCCGCGGCTGGTGGCCGACCGCATCGTCCGCTACGCACGCATTGTCGGGCGCGAGAACGTCATTGCCGGAACCGATTGCGGCTTTCAGCAAGGCGCCGGCACGGAGCGGGTGCACCCGACCGTGATGTGGGCCAAGCTTCAGACGCTCGCCGAAGGCGCCCGTCTGGCCAGCCAGGAGCTCTGGCCGGACTAAGACGCTCGCTCACGTTCCTGGCGCGTCGCGGTTGAGGCTCACAGTCACATCTGCTTGGCTACGTGCGTGTCGACAGTACGGATGCAGCCGCGCAGCGGCGGGCAGCCTCGACTATGTCACTGCGCGAGACAGCCCGCTGAGAACGCGCGATTCAGGCGCTCACGGGGGTCATGCCGCGCTTGCGCATCTCTCCTTCGATGTCCAGGTGTCCGC
>JAFAWJ010001142.1 GCA_019242065.1 Chloroflexota bacterium | reverse complement strand
GCAAGTGCTGGATGTGTTGCGATGCGACCTATGCCGATCGGCGCCTGTCCAGCAGCCTCGTCACCAGGAGCCCGACGAGGCCCGTCACTTGAGCACGCCGGGTCGGCCGGGGTGGCTGCGATGGCGGTTTGCTCGCATCCGATGGTGGAGCGGACGCCTGGGACGGGTACTCCAGTTCGAGGAAGGCGTTGAGTTCCACACCCAGCACCAGCACGATGCCGAGCAAGAACGTCCAGAACATGAGCAGCAGGAAGGTGCCAAAGATGGCGTAGGTCTGAAAGCCTTGACCAAAGATGGTGGTGTAGAGGGGAAAGACCTCGAGTATGAGCAGGAAGAGGACGGCGCCCAGCGCCGCGCCGGGCCACACTTGTCTGATCGACTGGGGCCTGTTCGGCAAGATCGCGTACAGCAGGACGAATGTGAGGAACGCACTCAAGAGCGAGAGGCCGTCGCCGAACAGCAACACTCCCACTCCGCGAACAGGCGCGATCAACGGTGCGGCAGCCACCAGCGCCTCCGAGGCACTGCTCAGCACTCCACCCAGGCTGTAGGCGACAGTGGAGACAAGCAGGAGTGCCGTTACGATGACCAGCATCAGGACTGAGACCAAACGTTCGCCGAACAGATCGCGATCCGCGACATGATAGGCGCGGTTGAAGACGGACTCGAGGTTGGCGAACAGGTTCGACCCATTGAAGAGCAGCAGGCCCAGGCCAGCCAGTCCGAGCGCCTGGGCGTCATTCTGCGTGTCGGACAGGACGCCACCCAGGGGTTGAGCGGCGGCTGGCGGGGCCAAACGGACGAGTGCCGACTGAGCGTCCGCTGCGCGCTGAGGATCCCGAAGCAGGAAGCCGGCAATGGCGGCCACGCCGAGCAGCACCGGAAAGACTGTGCTCAAGGTGCCCCAGGCGACGAGCATGGCCAGATCCATGCCACGGTCGGCAAAGAACTTCGCCACGTACCTCCCGACTGCCGACCGCTGGAGCGCCGCCAATCGCTCGCGCACACAGCAACCGAAGCAAAACGCGTGCCCTGGTCAGCGATCCTGATCTTCCGGCTCCATTCGAGTGCCGCCAAAAACCCAGAATGTTCTGGATCTCGGGGGCTCTCGTTGAAGGACGGTAGTAGACGATAGCGTACGGGAAGCTGTGATTCATCACGTCGTCGTGATCGTGCCCAGGGCGCACGATCCATAAGTACATTGACTGGACCTTGTCGTCGATAGTGGACTCGCAGGGGACGACGAGCGGCGTTTCGAACTCAGTGGTCGTCTCAAGGACGATTGGGCCGTCTTTGAAGTGGCGCACCGAAGCGGCTCGTCTTCACCAAGCTCAGGCCCGTCATATTCGCGATCTTGATACCCGATGCCGGCTCGCACTGCATCTTCCCATAGCCCTGAGCCGACAAGTCGAAGAACGGCGGACGAGGGCGCGTCCAGCCAGGCTGACAGGCCTGACAGCGCCGCGAATCAGACGCCCGCCAGCGTTCATTGCGTGTGCCGCGGCGCCAGTACCGACTCCACCATCTGCTGAAAGGCGTGGCCTGGATTGGTGCCAGCGGGGTTTGCGGACGCACTGTCGCTTTCGCGGCCTCGATCGTCGTGGCGCATGCGCTTGGGCCCGCGGCGTTTGGCGTGCTCGCCTTCGGGCTGTCGATTGCCATCGTGTTCGGCGCCTGCGCGAGCCTGGGCCTCGACGAGCTGCTCGTCCGCGAAATCGCGCGTAACGGCGACAACAGTGGGGCGACCTTCGCCGACGCGCTGATCCTCCGCCTGGCGGCAACTCCCATTGCCGGTTGCGGCGTGGTGCTGCTTGCGGTGAGCTCCCAGCTCGACGCGCGGCTCGGCGTGAGCCTCACCGGCTACGCGTTGCTCAATTCGTGTTTGCTCTCGGCGTGCGCGGCATTCCGCGGGCGAGGACGGATGGACCTCCAGGCGCTCTTGATTGGCGGCCAGGCTGTGCTCGTCAGTCTGCTTGCAGTGGCTGTCGCCCTGTCAGCCGGCGCGGTCGACGGTGTGGGCGCCGCGTACGTGGCCGGCACCGCCGTCGTCGTTTGCGTCGCCTACTGGCTGCTGGCGCGCACCGGGGCGCAGCCGCGCTTTGGCTGGCGGCCACGCGCGTGGGCGAGCCTGGCATGTATTGGCGCGCCGTTCGCCGTCGGAGCGATCGGTTTGCTCGCGCTCGATCGGATGGCACTGACAACGATCACGATCATCAGCGGTTCGCAAGCCGCAGGTTGGTTCGGCGCCGTACACGCGATCATCCTTGCACTTTCGGGCGTCGCCACCACCGCAATGCTCGTCGCCTTTCCGTTACTGGCGCGTGCGCACGTGCACGACCCACGGGCTGCGTCGGCGCTGGTCCGCGACCTGCTGGGAGTCGCGCTTGCCCTGGGCTGCACGCTGAGCCTGGCGTTATATCTGCTGGCGCCCGTTGGCGTGCCGCTCCTGTTCGGTTCCGA
The DNA here is from genome assembly GCA_019242065.1 of Chloroflexota bacterium. The sequence goes on along the minus strand of JAFAWJ010001142.1, from coordinate 7,284 downwards.
CTACCTGGCATCGGTCGCGATCATGCAGCGGATCGCGTTCAGCCTTCCATTTGTCTTGACCACCATCGTGCTGGTGGGTGCCTGCGAAGCGACCGATCGCCAGACGCTCAGCGCCCGAGCGATCGCCACCGCGCTGCCGCTGGCCGGGCTCACGTGCATCGGGGCGACGTGGTTGTGGGGCTATGAAGGTGGCGCCGCCGCCTACACGCTCTCGCACGCGGTTCTCGCCGGTGTGCTGGCCGCGCGCTGGTTTCTGCAGCCGCAAGTGGTGCTCGCCGCGCAGCCGCGCGGAGCGGAGTGATGGCGATCTCTGGCGTTGCCATCGAGGTTGTCCAGCGGATCGACGACGTGGACCCGCAAGCATGGGATGCGCTGTGTAGCGACAACCCGTTCGCGCGCCACCGCTGGTTGCGCCTGGCGGAAGCGCTCCTGGCGGACTACGAGCCGCGCTACGTGCTTGCCCGTCGTGACGGGCACCTCGACGCCGCGGCAGTCCTGTCGATTGGGCGGCGCTTCAAACACCAGACGCTCGAGCGCCGCCTCGGTTGGGCGCTGCGCTGCTTTCCGCTGGTGCGCTGCGCCGCGCCAGTCACGTCGAGCCCCGGGTTGCTGGTCGCACCGCGGCCCGGAGCGTCCGACGTGGTGCCGAGCCTGCTCGCCGCAATCAGGCGCCAGGCGCTCGCCAACCGAGCGTTGTTCGTGACATACGGCCAGAGCTCGGCGGACGACCCTCGATGGATCCCGCTATCCGCTGCCGGCTTTCAACAGTACGGTCGACAGACAGACATGCTGCTGCCAATCGCGTGGGATTCGACGGAGGAGTACCTTGCTTCACTGCCTGGATCTGACCGTCGCAAGATCGGGAAACTGGAGCGTCGCTCCATACGTGAGGGCGTCACGGTGGAACGCCTGCGCGCACCGCTCGAAAACGCGGCACACCTCCAACAGTTGATCGGCAGCGTGCTGGCGCGCCATGGCACCCGCGATGTCTACGTCCCCGATTTCCTGGAGTGCGCCCATAGCGTGTGCGGCGACGATCTGCAAGTGGTCGCCGCGTGGCGCGACGGCGAGGTCATCGGCTGCGCCGTCGCGCTGCGAGAAGCAGACACGCTGGTCGCCAGATGGCTCGGACTGGACTACGCGCGGTCGTGGGGAACTTCGACGTACCGTCTGCTGATCTTCCGAATTGTTCAACTCGCCATCGCGCTTGGGGTGCGGACGCTGTCGCTCGGGCCGACGGCGTCCGACACGAAAGCGGACTTCGGCGCCGTGGCCTCCGAGCGGATCAGTGCTCTCGCGGTGCTGGCGCCGATTCCAGCGTCACTGGTGGGTGCCGCCGCGCAACTGGTAGCTGGACGTGCCGCCATTGACCCCACCTATTCTTCGGCAACGGCAGGATCAGCACCAGCGCTGCCAGGCTGACGTGCACCAGCAGGAATACGAGCATATCCACCAGGTGGGGTGGCCGGCCGATGAAGATCGAAACGTGCGACGCCCAGTCGAAAACGTCGGGTCGCACGCCAGCCGGCCACGGGTACATTGCCCACATCGTCAGGTCGTTCAGACCTGACACCAGCAGACAGGTCGCCGCCACGCCAAGCCGGAGCACGCGCTCCGTGGTTGCGCCTCCGACGCGGTAGGCGAGCAGCCCGAACAGTATGACGAACGCGTCGACGAACGTCGAGAAGCGATAGTAGGAGGCAAACTGCGCCTGCGCCGAATTGGCCAGCGCCGCGTCGACGAGTTGTGAGACCTGGACGAACGAGGCGGAGTCGACCAGGCCCAGGAACAGGGCGCACCCCAGGAGCACGGCGAACGGCGCCCAGGCGCGATTTCGCGGCAAGAGCGCAATCGCGACCACGGCGAACAGCACCGGACTGATCTTGAAGGCGAAATCGGCGACGCTGTGCAGGGTCCGGTCCGGGGGCAGCACGGCCATGATCAGTACGGTCAAAGCGGCGCCAACCGTCGCTGGGAGCAGCCAGAGCGCTTCGCCCCAATTTCGAGTCAGCATGCCGTCCGGTCGACCCAGAACGGTCCCAGCGCGAGTCCATCCAGATCGGTTTTGTGAAAACACCTGATCGCATCCTGTGGAGAACAGACGATCGGCTCCTCATTATCATTGAAGGACGTATTGACCACCATGGGCACGCCGGTGATCTGGTGAAAAGACCGAATCAATTCCCAGTACAGCGGGTTCTCGTCACGCGACACCGTCTGGACTCGCGCGGAGCCATCGACGTGAGTAATGGCGGGCACTTCGTCACGTCGGCCGTCGAGGACGTCGAACACCAGCAGCATCACCGGGGAGGGATAGCCGCTGGCGAAATAGTCGCTGGAGTGCTCGAGCAGGACCGACGGAGCGAAGGGACGGAATGGTTCGCGATGCTTGATCTTCTCGTTGAGTCGAGCTTTCGACGTGGGGTCACGCGGGTCTGCCAGGATGGACCGGTTGCCAAGGGCCCGCGGACCACACTCCATGCGTCCCTGAAACCAGCCGACAATCTTGCCCGCGGCGACCTGCTCGGCGGCGTGGCTGGTGATGGACGGCGGTCGCGTGTAGCTGACGCCGCTCTGCGAAAGTGCCGCTTCGATTTGCCGCTCGTCGAAGGCGGGCCCCAGGAACACGTAGTCGCCGGAGGGTCTGGGCAGATCCAGCACGTTGGATTGGACGTACAACGCCGCGCCGAGCGCCGTCCCAGCATCCGAGGCCGCCGGCGGAGCGTAGAACTCTTTGAATGGCGTCTCCAGCAGGATCCGACCGTTCATGACGCTGTTGAGCGCGACGCCACCCGTCAAACACACGCGCTCCAGGCCCGTCCGCTTGTGCAGCCAGCGAGCCACGTGTAACCCGGTCCGCTCCAGCGTGTCCTGCAGCGCATAGGCAATGTCGGCGTAGTGCTGGTCGATCGGGCCACGCGTGCGTGGTCGGGCGGGGCCGAATGTGTCGATGAACTTTTGCGAGACGTGGTGCTTGCCAGTCAAGTGATGCTGAAACCAGCTGAGGTCGAGCTCGTAGGTCCCGTCAGGCCCGAGGCGCACGATATCGCGAAATTGCTCGACATAGCGATCGGTACCGTACGGAGCCAGACCCATCACCTTGCCTTCGTCCCGCGTCGCGTAGAACCCGAGATAGCCCGTGACCGTGGAGTACAGCGCGCCAAGAGAGTGTGGGAACTTCACCCGTCGCAGCTCCTCGATGCGGTTGCCGCGGCCGACGCCGAGCAGCGTACAGGTCCCGTCGCTGCCGAGCCCGTCGACGCTGAAAATGGCGGCTTGCTCGAATGACGAGGGAAAGAAAGCACTCGCGGCGTGCGACAGGTGGTGGTCGACCAGGTGTATGCGCGCGTCGATCGGGCCGCGGTAGTCGAGCGCCTGCCGCAGGGTCTGTTTGAGTGTGAAGGTCCGCGTGAGGTGCAGAAGCAGCGCGCCACCCACATCGTAGTCATCCGGGTCGCGCTGCTCCCCATCGGACTCCAGCGTCGCCAGCAAGCCTTTCGACCCGCTCTGGGCTGTTCGACGCGCTTGCTTCAAGACGCCGAACGTCCCCGGAGCATAGCGCACGAAGTGTTTGAGGCCAGCGCCAAGCTCCGCCCATCGCTGCCAGAAATAGGCCACGTGATCGACGTCGCCGAGCGTGATTCCTGCTTCGCGCAGACAGTACTGAATTGCGAGAGCGGGAAAACCACCGAAGTGCTTTTTGCGATTGAAGCGCTCCTCTTCGGCAAAGGCCAGGATCTCTCCATCCTTCAAAAGCGCAGCGGCAGAATCGTGATGGCGGCTGATTCCAAGAATGTACATTCGGGGTCTCCAGGTTGGCTTCAGATACTTGGGGAGGCCGACACGCGAGCCGCGGCGGCCTCCAGTGCGACGTTGACAGGACCGAACGGTGCTCGGATGCACGCCCAGCGCGGCTGCGGCAGGAATCCATGTCGGCGTTTCTGCCGCTCGTTGCCGATGCCCAGGTAGATCCGGGGCAGCTGGAGGCGCAGGCCCAGACGGACCACTTCGTCGATCAACACCGCGTACAGACAGCTCGGCATCGAAAGCTGGTAGCGAAGACCAATCATTGGCGCCAGGAGCGCGTCACGCTGGGCGAAGCACACAACGAAACCAGCAAGCTGCTCGCCCAACGAGCCCGAGATGACATACGTGTCGTCCGGCATTTCTCGACGCAGCGCCGGGAAGACCTGGTCGTCGATCGGCAACTGATCGGCAGAGATGCCGTGGTGGGCCCAGACCTCGGCCAACAGCGAATAGACGTCTTCGCCGGTCTCGCGAACCGGCGCGCGGCGGAGCCTCACGGCGTGCTCTTCGGCGCGACGGCGGGCGCGCCGAAGCTCGCTCCGGTCCTCCTTTCGCAGCCCGCCAACGTAGCTGTCGTACGTGGCGCCGCCCAGGTCGAGCACCATGGTGGCCGGTCGAGGTACTGGCACGAACCCGCGTGCCCGAAAGGTCGTGAGGTCGTGCGCGGCAACGTTGGCCACGCCGACCAGTGGGCGACGTTCACGCCAGCACAGGCCGCGCAACGCGACCTCGATCTCGGGCAGCGCGGTGGCCAGCGGGGTGTCTGGGCGTACGGCGATTCCGCTGACGCTCGAGGAAAACGGCGCGCCAAAAGTCAACGTCAGCGCCGCGGCGAGGCGATCGCGCCAGCCCCCCGGCAGCGTGACCGGGGTGGCCGCGGCCGTCGCGGCGATGGCGAGGGGACCCCGTGCATCCTCGACGAACGCGTAGCGCGGTCGGTAGCGTCGGCGGCACGCCTCCATCACGCGGTGCCAGCGGTGAGACATCATCAGCTCCTTGCCCGCGATGAGGTCCCACGTGTGCTCGTCGAGCTCGTGGATCGATTGCGCAAAGAACGTTCTCGTTGCGCGCATGACTACGCCGCGACCGCCGTACTGGAGCGCTGCCCAAACTGCGTGGCTGGTCGGCCGCGCAAGAGCATCCGCCACATCTGCGGGTCGAACAGATAGTGCGCCGACGACACGAGCACCCCGAACGTCGCGCCCAGGTCGTCGCGATACAGACCGTCATAGACCGTCTCACGCCCTGAAAACTCGAAGAACGACGGCTGCATGCGCATGCGATCGGAGTTGGCCAGGAAGTGGAGGATGTCGCCCGGCAGCAGCCAGCGGCACTGGCGACCCACAACATACGTGTGGGCCTCCTCGAACGGTCGACCAGTGGCGAGCTGATGCAGGAGGTACGGAAAGTTGACTCCACAGGTCACCGCAAGCTGGATAGACGCCCAGATGCGTGGATTCACTTCGAGCAACAGCATTTCTCCTGTGTCCGGGTGTTCCATGAACTCCACCTCCGCCAGTCCATGCCATCCGATGGTGCGGAGGAGACTGACCGCGCGCTCCACCAGGTCCGGCCGGAGGACGCTCACCTGGAGCGTGCTCATACCGTCGCGGAGTGGAAAGTGGCGAAGCTCCTCCTGGACGAACGACGCGACACACCGTCCGTTGTGGTCCATCAGCAAGCCGACGCCGAACTTGCGACCGTTGGGCACGCACTCCTGCACCATCGGCAGCGGGTAGGCCCCATGCGCGACTTCCCACGCCCCGACGAGGTCCTCACGTGCGGCGACGTAGGCGATGCCACGTCCAGCCGAGCTGGCGCGGGGTTTGACAACCAGTGGAAAGCGCAACCCGCGGCTGAGCGGCAGCACCTCCTCCAGACTCGCGGGTAGCACGGTTCGCGGATGAGGAATGCCGAGCCTGGACGCCAGTTGCATGAGTGGCGCTTTGTCGAGCCCGTATTGCAACTGGTCGGTCCGGGGCAGCGGCACGCGAGTGACGCGTTCGAGGTCATCGCGAAATCGCGCGGAGACGGCGATCGTGGCATCGTCGACGGGCAGCAGCATGGCGTGAGGGCGCCGTCGAAGATAGGTGATCAGGGCTTCGACGAAGGCTTCCGGCGCCTCGTCGGGTGGTGGATACACCAGATAGCGGCGCCCGTGGCGCGAGAAAAAGCCTGGCGACAACCGCGTCGTGTCGCCGATGGCGACATCGATTCCGCGTGTACTCAGCGCATGGCAAACGACCACGCATTTGCGCAGCAGCGCATCAGTGACGAAGACCACCGTGTTTTCTCGAACTCCCGCGAAGCGAACTGAACAGCCCGGAGGCCGCTGTACTTCGACTCAACGGCGCGTAGCGGCGTTTTCGTGGAGTTCGCGGTTGCGAAACTGGCGGTCAGTTCGAGAACACGGTGGCGCTAATCACCTGTACCAATTCAGCCAGCGCGGAGTCGCCGCTCAGGAGTTGTCGTCGCTACACAGGTGGCCGATCTGGGACTTGGTGGCCGTTGGAATGAGACGGAACGTGTTGACGCAGTAGTAGTGGTTTAGGGCAGGGTCCGTTGAGCGAGGCGCTGATCGTCTGTGTCGAATAGACGGTCTTGGCGTATGTGCAGTTGGCGCACTGGTTGTTGATCGAGCCAACGGACACCCGCAGCGTTGGCGCCGAGTGAAGCACAGTCGCGGTCGCGATCGCGCCATTGCGGTAGTAAGCGTTGATGCAGGTGCGAGTGTTGCCCGCGGAAGAGCCAGTCGTGCACTCCTGGTGGGCCCAGCGCCGAAGGCACACCCACGGCCAGCAGCATGCCAGCCGATACCACCTCATCGGAGTAGCTCTGGATGGCAACGACGGCGCCACGCGAGGTCCAGACGGGCTCAGCTACCGCGCGTTCTGGATCGACGCGTGAACGCGCGCAGAGCTTGGATAACCCCTTCGGGGTTTCCCACATGACCACCCCGGAACTACGACGACGAGCGGCGCTCGCCGTGTCTCGGATACATTGATCCCACAAATCAAGAGTCGCGGGTGGCCTAATAGTCGTGGTGATCACCTGGACTAATGCCCATGGTGAACGACACTTTGAGGCACCTGAAGCAGGTGTCTCAACAAAGGACGTTTGTGGCTTCCCGCCCCGCAGGGTACGGCTACCAGGAAGCGCTGTCATCACACAATGCTGGCCAGGAAGCCCAGGTAGATCAGGATGTCCAGCCCGCCATGCAAGATCGCTGGAACGAAGACGCTGTTGCTTGCGCGCGTGACGAAGCCAGCAAGCAACCCGAGCGGGAAGACGATGGCGACAGAAACAGCAGGAGCATTGGCGTGTAGGCGACGTCCAGATGCGCAAACGTGAATACTGTAGCCTGCAACACGTTGGCCAGTAGAAGCTGCTGGATGGGACTGCCGGGTCGTAGTGGGATTGTGGCGATCAACGCGTAGACGACAACAAACGCGAGTATGGCGAAGATCACCCAGCGGC
>JAFAWJ010001028.1 GCA_019242065.1 Chloroflexota bacterium | reverse complement strand
AGCCTGTGGTCGACGTCCACGCGCACGCGTACGCTCAGGTCGCGGAGATTGGCGAGCTCGGCGGTCCTCGACTGCCACTGGAAGCCAGCGTAGAGGAAGCCCACCAGCAATCCGAGCACCACGACCATGAGCCCGAGGTACGAGGCCGCCAGGCGGGTCGACAGATTCAACCCGGCCCACCACGTTCGCACCCGTCAACTTTCCCGCAGGGTGTAGCCGGCACCACGGAGTGTCCGGATGAGCCGCTGGGAGGTCCGATCCGACAGCCTCTCACGCAGATACCCGATGTATACCCACGATGTTGTCGTCGCGGGCAAAGTCATAACCCCAGACGCGATCAAGGTTGGCGCGTTTCGAGTACACACGGCATGGCTGCTCCATAAGCAACTTGAGAACGTCGAATTCGCGTGGCGTCACTACCTGTTGTCGAGTGGGCCACGAGCATCAGCGCACTCGCCATCGCGGTGTGATAGCTGACCTTCCACCAGAGCGTGATCAGTGCCAGCAGCCACAGCCAGTTGCGGGTGCCTGGCATGCGGACTGCGACGGCCCACAGCCGCATGACTACCACAGCTGCCAGGGACACCGACGCGCAGATCACTCGCCTCGTCCGCAAGCTCGCCAAGCGTCAGAAGCGCGTGGAAAAAACCACCCGCAAGCTTGACAAGCTACGCGCCCAGCGCGTCGATGGCCGCAACGGCACGTCGGCGTCGCCGATCATCACGGCTACTTCCTGAACGGTGCCGGCCAGATCCGCAAACCCGATGTCGCGGGTGTTTTCCCAGGTCGCGTCGAGCGCGATGTGGCACCTTGACGCTTCTACTCCTGGTCCTCGTGGCGGGCATCGCGTGGGCCCGCGTCTATCAGCGGTGCCACACGCTCGCCCGGTAGCGGTCGGAGCATTGACCGCCGTCCCTATCGCGCTCTTGACGTAGGCATGCAAGCGTGAGCGTCCTTCTGCCAGAAAGAGAGGAGCACGCCTGCGATCGTGGAGGACGTCGTGCGGCAACGCGGCGGTGTTGCCATCTTCACCGAAACAACACGCTTCGACGGCATTGTCAACACTCTCAAATGGACGCTCACCGGACTCGTCGCCGCGGGTTGGGAGCCGATTGTCGTCGCGCCGGCTGGCAACATCCAGTCATTGCCGGGTGTTCAGGTCATTGGCGCAGCATGAGTCGGCTTTCCGCCTTATCCGGAGGTCCGACTAGCGTATCCATTGCTGGATATCTGGCGTACCCTGGACAGCGTCCGGCCGGACATGGTCCATCTGGCGGGGCCGGTCACCAACGGATATGGCGGTCTGAAGTACGCGCTCTCGCGCGGACTTGCGGTGATCTCGACGTATCACAGCGCGTTGCCCGAGTAGGCTCGACTCTACGGCCTCGGGCGGACGGTCGACTGGGCGTGGAGCGCGTCGGAGTTGTTCAGAATTGGCTGGACTGTCGGTGAAAACGCGCCGATGATCAAGTTGTCTTTGCGCAACGTCAGCCAGTTCAGATCGGCGTCAACGACCGTCAAAGGAGTACGAAACCTCATCTTGAACGTCACAGTCGGCAGGCCGCTGCGTGGTTCTACGGTGATCCCGGCCACGAGGGGTTGTTCATACGCTCAACCCGGTAGCCCCAGACGAAGGTACCCGACTTGTAAAGATCACGCAACCTCCGGTTCATCCGTTCCGGCAGGTCCTGCTGCTGAACTTCGCGCAATTTCGACCTCGATAAAGGGTCGCTGACACGCCGTCCGACGAAAGGTTGGCAGCTCCTCCACGAACTGGGGAATACTGCTGCGTGGCAACGGCGTTTGCTGGCGCTCCACTGACGCCAGGCTGGGCGAGGCGAGGAGCATCGAGCGGTGGGGATCGAACGATCACCACACCGCGACGCTGGTTCCCAGCAACGTGCTGAACCGTAAGAAGGTCCTTCTTGTTGACACGTCTCGGAGCACTGGAGGCGCTTACTGGAGCTGGCCCGAGACCGGGTCGAGGAACAGGCGATCGTCGCGCGGGCCCGCGTCGAAGTTGAACATGTTGCGCAGCGTGCCAGCCTCGGCGTCGGCCGAGCCACCGCCGATTCGCCCCAGACTCCAATTGTCTTCGATGAATTGGATAATCGAAGTCTGGTCTGTCACCGAATGGTCGACGAAGTTCTCGCGAGCGTAGGCTGAGACGACCAGCAACGGCAGGCGTGGACCCAATCCGCAGCGGCCTTGCTGCCCGTCCGGTACCTCACGTGGAGTGGTCCCGCACTGATTGGTGCCCGACAGCGTATCCAGCGGCGTCTGTGACTGCGTCTCCAGCGGCGCCAGGACGTGATCATACCAGCCGTCCGAGTCATCCCAGTTGATGATGACCGCGGTGTCGCGCCAGTAGGGTGAGCGCTCGAGACGGTTGATGGTGTCCACCACCCAGTGTTGCTCGTCCAGCGGATCGGAGTTAGCAGCGTGACCATCCTCGAAGCGCGGCGCCTTGAGGTACGACACAGCTGGCAGGTGTCCGCTGTCCAGGGCTGCGAAGAAGTCAGCCGTATCGTATTGGTGGTTGGCCCTATCGGCGTGTCCGATCATGGCCACCGACGTCGGTGGCAGGTGTCGCGGGTTGCCGGTTGACGCATAGTACTGAAACGGCTGATGATGCGGACTGTAGTCCAGCTCGCAATACGTGTCGAGCGGCTGGGCGGGACTGTGCGTTGCGCATGCCTTGCCGTCGAGGGAGCCGGCGCCGATATTGTAGTGCCGTCCGGTGCAAATGGTCGACGCGTCGTAGCTCGACGCGTCGCCGGGCACGTAGTTCGGGCTGCTGAAGCCGCCCTCGAACCAGCCCCACGTCAGGCCTTTGCTGTTGAGCAGATCGCCGATGTTGCTCCCACCCATCGCAATGGTGCTGCTTCCCGAACAGGCGTCGTAGTACGGATCGGCGTCGCTCACGACGGTGCCGGTGCCATTACCCGGCGTGCTGCCGGCGGAAGCTTTGGTCGAGATGACGCCTGGACACGGACCGACGTTCGAGCCAGATGGCGCATAGACTGCCGGATCGTCGCCGCCCGGCGCGCTTGTGCCTGTGGCGTTCGAGCAAAGCGCCGGGTAGGTACTGCCGGAGGTCACATTGAGTGCACCCGGAGTCGACGGCCCATAGACGGTACCGTATGAGTTGTCGCTCAGCGCGAAGTGCTGCGCATAATTCCACATCGCGGTCACGGTGTTTCCGTCGTAGTAATCCATCACCGCATAGTCATTCGCGGTTGGTGTGGACAGCGGCGGCATGTCGCACTCGGCCCGCGTCGCCGGTTTGCCGCTGATCTCGTCATCGGTGTTCTGGACGAACAAGTCCATCGCGCCATGGTCCACCGCGTTCTGCTCCGGCGTGTAGTCGTGATCCTGATCGCAGGTGAGCGCTTCGCGACGGTCCAGACGTGTCGGATTGCTGAGGTTGGGGTTATTCGTGAGTAGATCGGGGCTCAAGCCATTGACGCTCGGCGTGTCGTGCCGCGCCACGAAGCGCGGCTCGCCGCCAGCGTTGGTTGCGTTCGGATACGTCGCAAAATAATGGTCGAATGAGATGTTCTCCTGGAACAGCACCACCACGTGCTTGATGGGAGTACTGGTGGGCTGCCCTTCCGTGTTGTCCTGGTCCGCCACAGTGCTGGGGGGCGTCAAGGACGCCGTCGAAGCAAGTAGCGCCAGCACCGCGGCAACGCGCGGCAGATGAAGTGCTCGAAGTCGTCCGAGCGCCCCGCGGGTCATGTGCATCAATTGGATTTCTCCTCTGGAGTGTGTTGGGTGTAGGAAAAGGCACGCTTCGCCTGTACAAGACAACCTTCTCCCTCACGCTGCGCCGCACGTGCGGTACCAGTCGCCAGCAACGTGCTTCGTGGCTGTTCGGCGGGACGCGCGAGGTCGTATCCGACGAACGGCTGCGCACGCCGGTATAGACGAACACTGCGCGCCCTGCTTCGCCCACCGAGCGCCGTCTACCTACATTGGACACCCGTCGTTGCAGTTTTCCACCCAGGGTTGCTGAGGCGAAGTGCTTTAGTGTCGGCTAAGGTCGCCGTCCATCTCCGCTTTGAGATCCACAGCGTGGTTCCGCAATGATCCCAGGTCCCCGAACGTGATCGACACGCTACTCCCGAATCCAGGACCAACGCCGGGGTTGATAGGCCTTCCAGCCAGTCCGCCGCAGCCGGGTACTTTGCCAAGCTCCGCCTGCATTTGGGAGGCGAGCTGATCCCGTTCGGCAACGGCACCTCGCAACACCGACTCGAGTCGACTATAGGTGGCATCGTCGCTGCGAATCGCGAACGTGGACAGATCGATCGCGGCTGCGCCAAATGCGCCAACGGGTGCGTTGATCTGCTTGTATTCCTGTCCAAGCGAAATGAGGTCGTCGCGACGTGCCGCTACTGACGGGGGCAGCGCCGAAGGCTGGATGGCCTCCAGAACAGCGCGCCCTTCATACGAGTAGGAGTCCTTCAGGCAGATCAGCGTCATCATGGTTGGCCGAACATCCGTGTGATCGGTCCATATCGAATCGACGCGCCCGAGATGCTCGACCCCCGGCCCAACGAAGGATGCCCACGTGCGATCGATGTCGGGCGCGTAGTCGCCATGCAACCAGATGAACCCGTTGTCCAGACACGTCGCATCTGTAGTCGCCGGGTAGTTGTTGCAGTAAGAGTACGGCCCGGAGCTCGACGAGGAGATGAGCGGAGTCATCTGAATGTAGTGATCTTCTTGCCCGAAGCCAACCACGCCGGCTGTTCGATTCGAGTCCGAAGTCACCATGTGCAACGCCTTGAGGCCGGGCAAGTCGATCAGGTAGGAGAAGAGTTGGCTGTTGGTCGTGCCCCTGTACGGATTGGGCGCGGTGACGTTGGATAGCGCGTGCTCCAGCAACCGCTGACTCGGGCTGCCCTGGGCTGGGTCTCCCTTGAGCCAGAAACCAGGCGCGGTGTCGTAGTCGATCGCGTACGCAAGGCTTGTATTGGTGAAGCCAGGGCGAGGCGTGCCTGGGGTGGATCCGGTCCCACCGGAGATGCCGAAGTCGTAGAGGTTCTGATTCTTGAGTAGCAGCGGCAGGTCCGTGGTGATCTCACCAACCTTGGTGCGGTCATACTGGCACGGCACCTTGACTCCGTCGCAGCTAGGATTCAGCGGCGCACTACCGGCGTAGTGGTCGTTCTCATCCGCATGGATGACGAACAGCGTGTTGGACTTGTTGATGCCCATCGCGTTGAGGTCATCGAAAAACTGCTGGAACCCCTGGTCCCAGAGCTTCAGTTGGGCGACATAGCCTGGCTCGCCCGGTGCGAAGGCGCCGCACGGTTGACCTTCGTACGTGTTCGACACAGTCGAGTTCCCGGGCGTTGTCGCAGGGCAGTTGGCACGGGAGTCGTGCGCGTCCGCCACGTAGCCATACACAACCGGCACATTTGCCTTCAGTAGCGACAGCATGTAACCGAGGGTGTACTGAGGAGTCGGATCGAAGCCATTTGGTTTGGTTGAAGCCCGTGATCGCGGTGCCATTAGTTTCGGTAATCGGGCTCACCTGTGTAGCGATGTACTTGTGCCCGTAGAGTGCGCCGAATCCCTGCCCGCCCAATTCGGGCTTGGCCTTGCTGCCTCCGGTGGGTATACCAGTGCCAACTGTGCTGCATTGCGTATCAGCGCAGTGCACCGCGAGGCCAACGAAATCGTTGGTTCGGTCGGAGCTGCTCTCGCTGGCCTCGGGTGAGTTGGCGCCGAAGACCTGGTCGACGTCGTTGCCGTTGTTTTCAAGCTCCATGTTGACGGTGGAGATGGCCCCGACGTTGCAGCCCGCATCAACGAACGGACGCCAGGGCGCGGGGATATTGTTGCCCTGGGAATCGATCATCTCGAAGGGCAACTGCCGGCTCGTATTCGCGGGATCAGAAGAAATCTTATCCGTCCAGTACGTGAAGGCCGATACGTTGTACGAGCCGACCTGACTACTGTTGTAGTACTCGAAAGAGTTGCTGATCGGAATCCCGTGCTGATTGCCGTACACACCGGTCAAGCCCGTGACGAGGTCGTCCGCGGTATGCGCGATCAGGGGGGTGTGCTCGTTAGCAAGCAACGTGCCGTTCCCCTCGATGAAGTTCAGCAAATGCGGCATCTGTTCGAGATCAGAGGGCACGTTTGGCGTGTCGCGCGTCAGGTGGACGTTGTCGAACTGGATGTGAATGACGTGCTGAATTGGGCTCGGCGCACCAGAGGGTGTCAGGAATTGGCAGGTCTCGGGACCAGCTGTCGCCGAAGCGAGGCTGGGAGTGGGCAACAACGCACTTGCCAGGAGGGAAAAGACAACAGCAAGTCGGCCCACCGGGGTTCGCCGAATATGCATCACCACACCTGCCCTTGGGAGATTCGAGTCAGCGCTGGCCGACTCAACCACGGAGGCTAGCGGCCTGCTCGTTAACGGCCGCAGCACAGGTGTGTTAACGTTCCGGCGGGCCGACAACATCAGGGTAGGTCGTCCTCATCAGATGTGCACCACACCGACACAGACGTACT
>JAFAWJ010000977.1 GCA_019242065.1 Chloroflexota bacterium | reverse complement strand
GGGCCAGTAGCCGGAGGACTCCTCGCCGTTGATCGTCCGCCACGGAAACGATGCGCCCTTCAACTGGAGCTGCTCTGCCCGTGCCCGAGCCATTGGCAAGGTGGCTTGCCGCCAGCGCAGGGCGGAGGCCGCCGCCGGCGGCAACGTGCACGTCAGCAGCGGCAGCACGAAAGACTCCGTGTCCCAGAACGCGTGGCCGTCATAGCCAGGTCCCGTCAGGCCTTTAGCCGGAATTGGACGATCTTCACCGCGCGCGCCCGCCTGGAGGATGTGGAACAGTCCGAAACGCACCGCCTGCTGGACCTCGTTATCGCCATCCAGCTCCACGTCGGCGGCATTCCAGAATTCGTCCAGATACGCGCGCTGCTCGTCGACCAGGCCGTCCCAGCCGGTGTGTCGCGCGGCGGTCAGCGCCGCCAGCACCTGGTCCAGTAACGCCTGCTGCGAGCGCTGGCTCGACCAGCCATACGCCAGGAGCTTGACCAGGCACAGCCGCTGACCTGGCTCGAGGCGGATGGTGATGCTCACCCGGCCGGCGTCCGGCGCCGCCAGTGTGGTGATCTCCGCGCCCGGCGGCGAATCGACGAAATGGTCCATGGCCGCCGCCACCCGCAAGCCGCTGACCCGTGTGCGATGGACCAGCTGAACCGACAGGTCCCGGTCGTGGTACTCCTCCGACTGCAACGCCGCCTCCAGCGGAGCGCCCTCCCGCGGATCGCTGGTCAGGATATTGCCGCCTAATTGTTCGTTCGCCACCAGCTCCGATTGCACGACCACCCGCGCGGGTCGCTCCAGTGGTTCAACCTCATAGGCAATCGCCGCCACCGCGCGTTGCGTGAACGAGACCAGACGCTTCGACGTGACGCGCACCTTCTGCCCGGCGGGAGAGGTCCACTCCGCCAGCCGTTCCAGTGTGCCGCCCCGCAAGTCCAGAATCCGCTCGTGCTTCACGACCCGCCCGTAGCGAACGTCGAACGGCTCGTCGTCGACCAGTAACCGGATCAACTTGCCATTGGTGACGTTGATGACCGTCTGGCCGGACTCCGGATAGCCATACCCAGGCTCCACGTACGCCAGCGATCGCCGCTCGTAAAATGAGTTCAGATAGGTGCCGGGCAGTCCCGCCGGTTCACCCTCGTCGAGGTTGCCGCGCAGCCCCAGGTGGCCATTGGCCAGCGCGAAAAGCGACTCCGTCTGCGCCAGGACGTTGAGGTCCAGGTGCAGCTCGCGAATCTTCCACGGCTCCTCCGGAAATGCTGGGTGGCGAATCATGCGCGGTCGAGAAGTTCCGCGAGATCGTCGACCACTCGATCGGCGCCATGCTTGCGCAGCTCCTCGCGCTGGCCAACCCGGTCGACGCCCACGACGAAGCCAAAACCACCGGCGTGGCCCGCCTCGACTCCAGCCAACGCATCCTCGAACACCGCTGCCTCGGCAGGCTCGATGTGCAAGAGCCGGGCCGCGGCCAGGTAGCTGTCGGGGGCAGGCTTGCCCTTCAGGTGCTCCCGACCGGCGACGACCCCGTCGACGATGGTCTCGAATGCGTCGTCGAGATGGGCGGCGGCCAGCACCTGGCGGGTGTTGGCGCTGGCGGACACCACCGCCCGCGGCATGTTCGCCGCGCGCACCGCCTGCAGATAGCGGACCGAACCGGGGTAGACCTGGACCCCGTCCTGCTCGAGCTTGTCGAGCAGCAGCTGGTTCTTGCGATTGCTGAGACCGTGAATCGTCTCGACCGTGGGCGGATCGTCGGGCGTGCCTTCGGGCAGGGTGATCCCGCGAGATGCGAGAAACGAACGCGTGCCGTCTTCGCGGAGCCTGCCGTCGATGTAGGCATCGTAGTCGGCGACCGGGTCGAACGCGACAAATTGCCCACCCTCGCGTTTGGCGCGCGCGGCAAGGTACGTGTCGAACATCTCTTTCCAGGCGGCGGCGTGCACCTTGGCCGTCTGGGTGAGAACCCCGTCGAGGTCGAAGAGACAGGCGCGAACGTTCTCTGGAAGACCTAGCATCTACCTCTGATTGTTACATGCCGGACGGTACAACTCATAAGGCCAGCCTGATCACGACGCCCTCGTCGGCGCGCAGATCGAGGCTCTCGCCCACGTCGCCGTCGCGGTCGAGATGCGTCGAGACCACAACCTGCGCCCGCGGCTCCGCCCACGCCAGGCTGCGCGCCGCGTGTGACAGGTTCAGCGCCACTCGCACCCGCTCGTCGCCCGCCGACCGCTCGTACACCAGCACATCCTCGTCGCCATACACGCCGCTGTACGCCCCCATCGATAGCGCTGCCGTCCGCCGTCGAAGCTCAATCAGCCGGCGATGCAAGCTCAGCATCGAGCGCGTGTCCTGGCGTTCAACCTCGACATTCACCTGCCGATAGTCCTGCGCCAGCGGCAGCCACGGCACCCCCGTCGTGAAGCCTGCACCCGTCCCCGGGCTCCATTGCATCGGCGTCCGCTCCGGGTCGCGCCCAACGCCAATTCCCGGCACGTTTTTCTCGAACGGGTCCTGCACCTGGTCGGCCGGAATCGGCACGTCATGCATGCCGAT